>NZ_JBEXNT010000063.1:0-52310 GCF_040611255.1 Kitasatospora sp. NPDC002965
TACCCGTCGCCACCCGCCCCCGCACTGGCAGCAACGGCGCCGCCCCGGCAGACCGCCGGGTCGTCCCCGCCCCGCGGGCCCCCCCCCCCCCCCGCGCCCGCCCGCGCGGGCGGGGCCAGCGGATCGACCACGACCGTGCCGCCCCTCCCCCGCCCCGCGACCCGGCCCTCCTCCGCGAGGCGCCGGTAGGCGTCCGTCACGACGCCCCGCGAGACCCGCAGGTCGGCCGCTAGCACGCGGGTGGCGGGCAGCCGGCTGCCGACCGGGAGCCGGCCGTCGGTGACGGCCCGGCGGAGCCGGTGGGCCAGCCAGTCGGCGAGTCCACCGGCCGGGGCCTCCCGCGGGTCGAGCTGGAGGAAGTCCGCACCGGCTTCTTTGGACCTGTCCATGGGCTGATCATTGGACCTGTTCACGGGTCCATTGTGCCGTGAGGGTGGGGGCATGACGACGACGAGCAGCACACCGGCGACCGCGACCACCCCGACCGACCGGACCGACCGGACCGACCGGACCGACCGGACCGAGCCGATCGGCCCGACCCCCGCCCGGCCGGCCTCGACCGGCCGGCACGCCGACGGCACCGGCGCCGTCGACCCGGCCTACGTGCACGGCTACTCCCCCGCCGAGGCCCGGCGGCTCGGTGACCAGGCCGACTCCCTCGCCGAACTGCTCCACACCGGCACCGCCTACCCGCCGGGCAGCCGGGTGCTGGAGGCCGGGTGCGGCGTCGGGGCGCAGACGGTGCACCTGCTGGCCACCAGCCCGGACGCGCTTCTGACGGCCACCGACCTGTCGGCGGACTCGCTCGCCGAGGCACGCGCCCGCGTGGCGGCGGCGGCGCCCGGCGCGCACGTCACGTGGCACCACGGGGACCTGCACCACCTGCCGTTCGCGGACGGCAGCTTCGACCACCTCTTCGTCTGCTTCGTGCTGGAGCACCTCGCGGACCCGGCGGCGGCCCTGGCGGCGCTGCGCCGCGTCCTGCGTCCCGGCGGCACGGTCACGGTGATCGAGGGGGACCACGGCTCCGCCTTCTTCCACCCGCGCAGCGCGGCGGCCGACGCGGTCGTCGGCCACCTGGTCAGGCTCCAGGCGGACGCGGGCGGCGACGGCCTGCTCGGCCGGCAGCTCCATCCCCTGCTGACCGGCGCCGGTTTCCGGGACGTCACGGTCGCCCCGCGCACCGTCTACGCGGACGGCGGCCGCCCGGAGCTGATGGAGGGGTTCACCCGGCGCACCTTCGTCGCCATGGTCGAGTCGGTGCGCGACGAGGCGGTCGCGGCCGGTCTGACCACGGGCGAGGCGTTCGACCGGGGCACCGCCGACCTCCGCCGCACGGCCGAGCCGGGCGGGACGTTCCACTACACGTTCTTCAAGGCGGTGGCGGTCAACCCGTAGCCGGCGCGGCCCGCCCGGGGTGGGCCGCCCACAGGCCGGCCGCGCCGGACGGCCCCGCTCCGGGTGGTCTCACCCCGACCGGTCTCACCCCGACCGGTCTCACTCCGGGTGGTCACCGAGGGCGGCGAGCAGGGTGCGCAGGGCGTCGATCAGCGCGGCGGTCTGCGTCGCGTCCAGCCCGGCGAGGATCCGGCGCTCGGTGGCGAGGTGGTCGGGAAGGGCGCGGTCGATCAGGGCGTGCCCCTCCTCGGTGAGCGCCACCTCGCGGCTGCGTCCGTCCGAACCGCTCGGGGTCCGGGTGACCAGCCCCCGGGCCTCCAGGCGGTCGAGGCGCTGGCTGATCGCGCCCGACGTGACCATCGCGCACTGCATCAGGCCGGTCGGGGTGAGGCGGTAGGGCGGGCCGCTGCGCCGGAGCGTCGCGAGGACGTCGAAGGAGGCGAAGTCCAGGCCGTGCAGGGCGAAGGTGCGCTTCAGCTCGGCGTCGATCAGCCGGGAGAGGCGGTTGAGGCGGCCGATCACCGCCATCGGCGAGACGTCGAGGTCGGGCCGCTCCGCGCCCCACTGCCCCACGACCCGGTCCACGTGGTCGGACTGCGCCGCACGGTCCGCGTGAGCGGTGCGCTGCGCGTGTTCTGGGTGTTCTGCGTGCTCTGCCACGATCCCCAGCCTAGGCGATTCCTTAGTGGTGAGATAGCTCACAGCCATCGAGTGCCTGCACCCCGCTCCAGATGCCTTAGCGCTGAGATATGTTTGCTTAGTGCTAAGGAATCGCCTCGCCATCGTGCTGATCACCGCCCTGGCCCCCGCCATCTGGGGCTCCACCTACCTCGTCACGACCGAACTCCTGCCGCCCGACCGCCCGCTCCTCGCCGGAGTGCTCCGGGCCCTGCCCGCCGGACTGCTCCTCCTGGCCCTCACCCGGAAGCTCCCGAAGGGCAGCTGGTGGTGGCGCTCCCTCGTCCTGGGCGCACTCAACATCGGCGCCTTCTTCGCCCTGCTCTTCGTCGCCGCCTACCGGCTGCCCGGCGGAGTCGCGGCCACCGTCGGCGCCGTCCAACCGCTGATCGCCGCCGGCCTGTCGGCCGTCCTGCTCGGCGACCGCATCTCGCTGCGCACCCTGCTCTCCGGCATCGCCGGCGTGGCGGGCGTCAGCCTGCTCGTGCTGCGGGCCGACGCCCGACTGGACGCCCTGGGCATCGCCGCCGCGCTCGGCGGCGCGGTGGTCATGGCCACCGGCGTCGTCCTCTCCAAGCGCTGGACCTCACCGGCCCCGCTGCTCGCCGTCACCGGCTGGCAGCTCACCGCAGGCGGACTCCTGCTGCTCCCGGTCACCCTGTTCGTCGAGGGCCCGCCGCCGTCCCACCTCACCGGCGCCAACCTGCTCGGCTACGGCTACCTGAGCCTGATCGGCGCGGCCGTCGCGTACGCGCTCTGGTTCCGCGGCATCCGCGCCCTGCCGCCGACCTCCGTCACCTTCCTCGGCCTGCTCAGCCCGGTCGTCGCCACCGCGCTCGGCTGGCTCGTCCTCGGCCAGGACCTCTCGCCCGTCCAGGCCCTCGGCGCGCTGATCGTGCTCGGCTCGCTGGTCGCCGCCCAGACCCAGCGGTCGGGCACCGCGTCGAAGGCCGCGGCGGAGGCACCGCCCGCCGGGGCCGCCGGGGCGCCGCCCGAGGCCGTGGACCGCGCGCCCGCCCGGACCAGGCACCGGACCGCCTGAGCGCCGGACCGCCCCGGCTCCGTCACCGCCTCGTACCCTTCCCTCCCCTTCCCGGACCTTCCAGGAGAACTCCCATGCGCATCACCGTGTTCGGCGCGAACGGCAACGTCGGCAGCCGGGTCGTGACCGAGGCCCTCGCCCGCGGGCACCGGGTCACCGCCGTCCTGCGCGACCCCGCCCGCCCGCACCGGCTCCCACCGTCGGCCGTCATCGCCGGTGGCGACGCCCGCGACCCCGAGGACGTCCGCCGGCTCGCCGCCGACCAGGACGTGCTGATCACGGCCACCCGTCCGGCGCCCGGCCACGAGGACGAACTGGCCGTCGCCACCAAGGGCCTGCTCGCCGGTCTGACCGGAACCGGCGTGCGGCTGCTGGTCGTCGGCGGCGCCGGCAGCCTCGCCCTGCCCGGCGGCGACGGCAGGACCGTCGTCGACGACCCCGGCTTCCCCGCCGCCTGGCGTCCCATCGCCGACGCCTGCCGCGAACAGCTCGACCTGTACCGCGCCGACGCCGGGGTCGACTGGACGTACCTCAGCCCCGCCGCCCTCCTCGAACCCGGCGAGCGCACCGGCCGCTACCGACTGGGCCGGGACGAGCTCGTGGTCGACGCCGCCGGTACCTCGGCCATCTCGATGGAGGACCTCGCCGTCGCCCTGCTCGACGAGGCCGAGCACCCCGCCCACGTCCGCAGCAGGTTCACCGTGGCGTACTGAACGCCGCCCCGGCCTCCGTCACCGCCGCGCCGGCGGCCCCGCCCCGACCCTCCCTGGCCGTCCGCTCGGCGTGGGCCGGGGCACGCGGCCGGGAAGGACGCGGCCCGGGACGGGGAGGGCTCAGCGCGGACCGGAGTGGTACTCCACCCCGAGCGGGCTGGCGACGAGGCACCGCGGCACGGCATCGGTCGCGGGGAGCACCGCGGTGACGCGGGCGTAGCCGGCCACCCGGGCGGCGGTGGAGACCTCGGGCCCGGTCAGGTCCAGCGAGCGCAGCAGGTCCCGCACACCGGGACCCGGCAGCGCGGCCGACCCACCGGCCCCGGCGGACGCACCGTTCTCCAGGGCCAGTTCCAGCTCCAGGGCCCGGACCACCTCGCCGACCACGGTCCGGACGAAGGAGCCGCCCGAGGTCTCGGCCCCGGGGTGGTAGCCGAGCGGAGGTCCGTCGACGGCCGGCGGCGGGCCGCCGACCAGGTGGTGCGCGGAGCCGTGCAGCAGCAGCCGGCCGTCCGACTCGCGGTCGTACTCCGGGTCCTCGCCGGGCGCCGGATCGACGAACAGGACCAGGTCCTGGTGCGAGCCCCGGAGGGTGACCACCCGCAGCGGCGCCTCGTAGCGGACCCACCGGCCCGGCCGCAGCCCCGGAGCGGTGAACCAGTCGGCCTGCGCGGCCAGGTACTTCTCCACCTGCCTGAGCTTCCGCCGCCGGAGCCGCTCGGCGTCCGGCCCCCGTGCGGTGACCTCGACGCCGCCGAACGGCGTGGTCAGGCCGACCGCGCCGGGCACCGGAACCGGGGATCGGTCCGACCGGAACTGCGACAGCTTGGTCTCCGACAGGTAGACGAACTCGCGCACCCGACCCCTCCCCCGGGCCCACCGGCCCTCGTGACCCGTCCGGCCGACATCCGTCCATGCTGTCACCCCGGTACGCGCGGCGGTGGCCGCCGGAGGAATTCCGGCGGCCACCGAGGTCGGGCGGGGTGGGACGGGTCGGGCGGGTCGGGCGGGGACCCGCGGCCGGGCAGGGGGTCAGGGACGGTCGAGGGTGATGGAGTTGATCGGGGTGAGGTCGGCGTAGACGCCGGCCTGCGCGGCGATGTCGTAGCCGCACCCGGCACCGTTGTAGCCCGTGCACAGGTGGGAGTGCGCGCCGCCGGACTGGTTGTTGAGCACCCAGTGCCATCCGGTCTGGTTGCGGAGGTTGTGGGCGCCGTAGCTGTAGAAGACGTCGGTCGGCGGGGTGCTCGTGCTGGCACCCTCCCCGTAGATGCAGACGGCCCCGTACGGACAGCCGTCCCACGAACCGTCGGCGGCCTGGGCGCCGGAGCTGCCCATGGCCGTGGCGGCGGCGGCCGCGAGAGCGAGCGCGGCGACGGCGTGCAGGATCTTGCGCATGGTGGATCTCCCTCTGGTGCGGCCGGTACGGCCTGTCCGGCCGGTGCCCGGCCAGTGCTCAGCAGCGTAGGAAGGGCCCGGCGGCAGCGGTCCCTGACGGATGACAGGGTGGCCCCGGCGGGGGCCCCGCAGGCGGCACGGGTCAGCGCTGCGCGGCGAAGGTGTCGCAGCGGGCCGGGTCGCCGGTGCGGTAGCCGGTGGTGAACCAGGCCCTGCGCTGGTCGGCGGAGCCGTGGGTCCAGGTGTCCGGGTCGATCCGGCCGGTCGCCTGCTGCTGGATCCGGTCGTCACCGACGGCCGCCGCCGCGTCCAGCCCCTGTGCGATGTCCTGGTCGGTCAGCGTGCTGATCAGCGGCCGTCCGGTGGACGCCTGCGGTGTGGTGGTGGCGTGGTGGGCCCAGACGCCGGCGTAGCAGTCGGCCTGGAGTTCGAGCTTGACGGAGCCGCTGTTCTGCCCCTGCCGGTCCCGGCCGACCTTCTGCATCGTCCCGGTGAGGTTCTGGATGTGGTGGCCGTACTCGTGGGCCACCACGTACGCCTCGGCGAACGGGCCGCCGCGGGCGCCGAAACGGGTGGAGAGGTCGGAGAAGAACCCGAGGTCGAAGTAGGCGCGGAGGTCCGCGGGGCAGTAGAACGGGCCGACGGCGGAACTCGCCGCGCCGCAGGCGGTGGAGACCCGGTCGGTGAACAGGACCGTCTCGGCCGGGCGGTAGGCGGACCCGAGGCGGGGCAGTTCGCCGCCCCAGTACTCCTGGAGGCTGTTGGTCACGGCGACGATCCGGCAGTCCTGCCGGCGGTTGGCGTCGGCACCGGTCCGGCAGACCTGCTGCACCTCGCCGGCCGTCGTGGCCCGAGCGGCCCCGCCGCTCCCCTCCGTGCCGTCCGAGAGACCGAGGACGCTCGGGTCGACACCGAACAGCACGGCGATCAGGACGGCGATCAGACCGGCCGCGCCGCCCCCGACGGCGACCTTCCCGCCGGGGATGCCGCGCCGGTCGCTCACCTGCGAAGTGTCGAGGTCCCCCTGGTCGTCGAACTGCATGCCTGCCCGTCCCTCGTGGTGGGTGCGGCGCCTTCGGCGCCGGGCGGCCGGGCCCGGCCGCCCGGCCACGCTAGCCGTTCACCCCGGCCCCACCACGGAAGGACGCGCAGGTCAGGGCCGGTTTCCGGGCTTACGGGGCGGCCCCCCGGGCCCGGGCCTCGCCGGGCTCCTCCGTCAGCCGGGTCGCGCCGGCCGGCGGGTCGGGCCACCGCGTGCCTTCGAGCGCCTCCGGCGAGCCGTGCGCCGCCCGGTCCATGCGATCCCCGCTCCCCGGGCGGTCGGTCTCCCGATGCCCGCACGTGCCCTCCCGCGCACGGCCCCGTCCGCAGCACCCGCCTCCTGGACGATCACGCTCGGCCCTGCGGTTCCGCCGCACGCGACGGGCCGCCGTCCACGGGCCGGAGGCCGTCCGGGGAGTACGGTGGCGGGCATGATCACTCACCTCGTCCCCACCTGGCGGGTGGCCGGGAGTCGCGGCGTGGAGACCGCGTGGGTCGGGCTCGGCGACGGCGAGTTGCACGCCCGCGGCCGTGTCGTCGGCACGGTGCCGGCGCCGTACTGGCTGAGCTACGAGCTGGAGACCGGCCCGGCCTGGATCACCCGGCGGCTCCGGGTGCGTGCCGAATCGGCAGACGGTGAGCGGGAGTTGGACCTGCGGCAGGAGGGCGGGCGGTGGACGGTGAACGGCGTGCACCGTCCGGAGCTGAACGGGGCGCTCGACTGCGACCTCGGCCTCTCCCCGCTCACCGCCACGATGCCGGTGCTCCGTCACCGGCTGCACCGGAGACCGGGTGAGCAGGACTTCCTGATGGCCCGGGTCCGGGTGCCCGGACTGACGGTGCACCCCTCCCCCCAGACCTACACCCACCTGCTCCCGGCCGGGGAGGGCACAGGGGCCGGCGCCGGGGAGGCCGTGACCGTCCGGTACCGGTGCGGGGACCACACCGGCGACCTGCTGTTGGACGGGCACGGCCTGGTCCTCGACCACCCCGGGCTGGCCCGCCGCCTGCCCTGAACCGCCGGCGCCACCGGCGCCCTCCCCGGCCCCCGGTCGGGCCCGCCCTGCGGGGCGGGCCCGGCCGGACCGGCCTACCGGGCCGCCGGCGCCGGGGCGTACCCGGCGGGCCGGGTGGTGAACGTGCCCCGGCCCTGGGTCCGGCTGCGCAGACCGGTCGCGTAGCCGAAGAGCTCGGCCAGCGGCACGACCGCCGTCACGACCGCCGTGCCGTCACGCGGAGCGGAGCCCTGGACCCGGCCGCGACGGGCGGCGAGGTCACCGAGCACGGCGCCGACGGCCTCCTGCGGCACCGTCACCGTCACCTCGGCGACCGGTTCCAGCAGCACCATGCGGGAGGCGCGCAGGGCCTCGCGCAGGGCGAGCCGGCCGGCGATGCGGAACGCCAGGTCCGAGGAGTCCTTCGGGTGGGTGGCCCCGTCGGTCAGGGTGACCCGCAGCCCCGTGACCGGATGGCCGCCGAGCGGTCCGTCGGCGAGCGCGTCGCGGCAGCCCGCCTCGACCGCCTGGACGTACTCCCTCGGTACCCGGCCGCCCGTGACGGCGGACGCGAACACGAAGCCCTCCACCGCCCCGCCGTCCGGCCCGGCTGCCCCGGCCGGATCCACGTCGAGCGGCGCCACGTCGAGCACGACGTGCGCGAACTGGCCTGCGCCGCCGTCCTGTTTGACGTGCCGGTAGACCAGGCCGGAGACGCCGCGCCCGACGGTCTCCCGGTGGGAGACCTGCGGGCGCCCGACGCTCACCTCCAGCCCCTGCTCCCGGCGGATCCTCTCCACCGCCACCTCCAGGTGCAGTTCGCCCAGGCCGGACAGCACGCGCTGCCCGGTCTCCGGGTCGGTACGGACGACCAGGGACGGGTCCTCCTCGGCCAGCCGGGCCAGGGCGGTGGCGAGCCGGTCGGAGTCGACGGACCGCCTGGCCTCGACCGCCACCGTGACCACCGGTTCCGCCGCGACCGTCGGTTCCAGGACCAGGGGCGCCGTGGGTGCGCAGAGGGTCGCTCCGGCGCGCGCCGCCTTGACGCCGACCACCGCGACGATGTCACCCGCGACGGCCGTGCCGACCTCGGTCTGACGGTCGGCCTGGACCCGCAGGATCCGGGCGATCCGCTCGGTGCGGCCACTGCCCGCGTCCAGCACGGTGTCCCCCTTGCGCAACGTGCCCGCGTAGACGCGCAGGTAGGTGAGCCGGCCGGTGGAGCTGACGGTCACCTTGAACACCAGCGCGGTGAGCGGACCGTCCGGGTCCGCAGGCCGCTCCTCCTCGCCGGAGCCCGCGGTGGCGGCGGCCCGGGTGCCGGCGGACGTCCCCACCGGGTTGCCGCGCACCGCCGGTACGTCCAGCGGCGACGGCAGGTAGGCGACGACGGCCGACAGCAGCGGCTCGATCCCCCGGTTGCGGTAGGCCGAACCGCACAGCACCACCACGGCCTCACCACTGCGGGTGAGGTCGCGCAGCGCACCGGCCAGCGTCGCGGCGGAGAGCGCCGCGTGCTCGCAGTACTCCTCCAACGCGCCCGGATGGAGCCCGGCCACCGTCTCGTCCAGCTGCCGGCGGCGGCGCCCGGCCTCGGCCAGCAGTCCCTCCGGTACCGGACCCTCCCGGTAGCCGTCTCCCTCGGGACCGTCGTCCCAGGTCAGGGCACGCATCGTCAGCAGGTCGACCACGCCGACGAAACCGTCCTCGCACCCGATCGGCAGCTGGACGGCGAGCGGCGCGGGGTGCAGCCGCTCCCGGATGGAGGCGACCGCCGCGTCGAGGTCGGCGCCCGCGCGGTCGAGCTTGTTGACGAAGGCGATGCGCGGCACGCCGTGCCGGTCGGCCTGGCGCCAGACGGACTCGCTCTGCGGCTCCACGCCCGCGACGGCGTCGAAGACCGCGACCGCCCCGTCCAGGACCCGGAGCGAACGCTCGACCTCGTCGGCGAAGTCGACGTGCCCGGGGGTGTCGATCAGGTTGATCCGGTGGCCGTCCCAGGTGCAACTGACCGCCGCGGCCGAGATGGTGATGCCCCGTTCGCGTTCCTGCGGGTGGCAGTCGGTGAAGGCGGTGCCCTCGTGGACCTCGCCGCGCTTGTGGATGGTGCCGGTCAGGAAGAGGATCCGCTCGGTGACGGTGGTCTTGCCGGCGTCCACGTGGGCGAGGATGCCCAGGTTGCGGAGGGTGCGGACGGCGGGAAGGCCGGTGGCGTGGGTGGTGCCGGTGGTGCCGGTGAGGTGGCGGACGTCGGTGCGCATGGCCCGGTGCCTTTCGGGGTGTTCCTGGAAAGGGGCGGCGCGATTGCGGCGACGGCACGGACGGCGGCCCGGCCGGGAGACGGCTCGGGGCGGCGGCCCCGGGAGCGGGGCCCGGGCGTCCGGTGGACGGCCCGGTGTCAGGCGTGCGTCGCGGGAGTCCGGTGCCGGCCGCGCAGCGGGCACCGGGCGCACGAGGACACCAGGATCACCTCGTACCGGGACGAGGGGACGACGACAGCGGTGCGGTAACGCACGACCGGCCTCCCTCGACTCGTCACGGTGCGCACCACCACCCGGAGCGGGGCGGCGCGCTGTTGCGTGCCCGAGTGTAGGGAGTCGGCCACCCGTCGGTCACCGGGTTTTCCGGAGGCGGCCCGCCCCGGGTCGGGGGCGGCGGTGTCGGTCGATCCGCGACTGACCCCGCGTCACCCGGCGGGCATCTTCGTGTCATCTGCCAGTACGACGGCCGGCCTTGGTGGAGAAGACTCTGCACCACGACCGCGACCCGGCGTCCCTCCGGGTTCCGAAGGACCGCCGCGGCCGCGCAACAGGACGCACCCATGTCGATCGTGATCACGGCCGGGCAGCTTGGCGACTCGCCGCAGTTCGAACCCGTGTTGGACAAGGTCCGCGTGCCCCGCATCGGTCCGGGACGGCCACGCGTCCGCCCCGACCGCGTGCGGGCCGACAAGGCGTACGCCTCCCGCAGGAACCGCGGCTACCTGCGCCGCCGCGGGATTCGCTGCACCATCCCGGACAGGGCCGACCAGGCCCGCAACCGCCGAAGGCTCGGTTCCCGCGGCGGCCGGCCGCCGCGCTTCGACCCGGCCGACTACCGCGAGCGCCACGCGGTCGAGTGTGGGATCAACCGCCTCAAGAGGAACCGCGCTGTCGCCACGCGGTACGACAAGCTCGCTGTCCCGACTGTACCGACCCATAGGACTCAACTGCCCAGCCGTCCACAACCTCCCGAGGCAGAACACCTGGCCCGATGACGAGGCCGGCCGCGCCGCCCACTTTCCAGGAGAGGAAGCTGCGATCTTTGCCCAGGCGGACGAGCTCAACGCCCACATCGCTCGGTTCCTCGAACACTACGGGTAGGCTCGTAGGTATGGGAATTGACTGGGAGAACATACTCGGCGCAAGCGGTAACGGCCTCGACGATGCCTACGACAGCGCGGTCTCCGCGGCCATCTACAGCGATGACCCGGCGGAGGACCGTCTGCCACTCCCGGTCGGCGAAGAGTACGACGACACAGACGGCTTGCGCTGAACTGAGGAAACGCCCCGGCAAGCCGCGGCGTTTCGCCGTCAGGTCAGGGGTCAGTCAAGAGGCGGCCGAGCTCAACTCTGCGGCTCGATCGCCGCCTTCACCGAACTCGTCGTCCCCGGCAACGGCACAGGTGACGGCCAGCACTACGGCACGGGGGTGCTGCCCGAGCACCGAGGTCACGGCCTCGGCCGATGGATGAACGCCCTAGCTGTTCACCGGTCGGCGTCGCCGCACCGGCGCCGGGCAGCGTGCTCGCGGTCACCGCGCTCCGGTCACCGTACGACGGCGGCGGCCAGCCGGCGCACGGCCTCGACGAGATCGGCCTGGTCCGCGGCCGCCGCGAAGCCGAGCCGCAGATGGGCGGCGGGCGGCTCGGCCGGGAAGTAGCGCCGGCCCGCGTTGACCGCGACGCCGGCCACCCGGGCGGCGTCGGCGACCGCACCGTCCGCGAGCGGCTCCGGCAGCCTCAGCCAGAGGTGGAGCCCACCCGCCGGGACCCGGACGGGTACCCAGTCGGGGAGGTCCTGGGCGAGCGCGCCGGACAGGACGGCGCAGCGTTCGCCCAGCGCCGTGCCGAGCGTGCGCAGGTGGCGGTCCCAGGCGGGGGTGGAGAGCAGCTCGACGGCGGCCTCCTGGAGCGGGCGGGCGACGAAGAAGTCGTCGACCAGCCGCATGCCGCGCAGCCGGCCCATGACCGGGCCCCGGGCGATCAGCGCACCGATCCGCAGGCTGGGCGAGGCGGGCTTGGTGAGCGAGGTGAGGTGGACGACCGTGCCGTCGCGGTCGTCGGCGACCAGCGGCGGAGGCACGGGGCGGCCGTGGCCGAGGTGGCGGGCGAAGTCGTCCTCGATCAGGAAGGCTCCGGCGGCGCGGGCGACGTCGACGATCTGGCGGCGGCGGTCCGGGGGGAGCACGGTGCCGGTGGGGTTGTGGAAGGTCGGCTGGCAGTAGAGGAGCCGGGCGCCGGTCATGGCGAAGGCGTCGGCCAGCAGGTCGGGGCGCAGGCCGTCCTCGTCGATCGGGACGGGAACGGGGCGCAGCCCGGCGGCGCGGGCGGCGGCGAGCGCGCCGGGGTAGGTGGGCGACTCGACGAGGACGGGGCTGTCGGGCGCGGCGATCGCCCGGAAGAGCATGGAGAGCGCGCCCTGGCCGCCGCCGGTGACCAGCACGTCCTCGGGGCGGACCCCCGGTCCGGCCTGGCGGGCGAGGATCGCGCGCAGCGGCGCGAGGCCGACGGCGGGCGCGCGGCGCCACGCGTCGGGTCGGCGGGCGGCGCGCGCCAGGGCGGCGCCGAGTGCCCGGACGGGCTGGAGGTTCTCGTGCAGGTATCCGCCGGCGAGGCTGATCGTTCCGGCCGGCGCCGTGGCCGACGTGTCGTCGGTCCCGCCGGGCTCGGCTCCGGGCTCGGCTCCGGACTCGGCTCCGGGGTCGCCGCCCGGCGCCTGCGGACGGCCGGCCAGGGCGACGGCCTGCCACGAGGTGTCGGGCGCCTGGCTGCCGGGGCGGGACCGACGGACGGCGACGAAGGTCCCGCTCCCGGGGCGGGTCACCACCAGTCCCTCGGCGGCCAGTTGGGCGATCGCGCGGGAGACGGTGACCGGCCCGACGCCGTGGCGGGCGATCAGGTCGCGGCTGCTGGGCAGCCGGGCGCCCGGCGCGAGACCGGCGACCTCCCGGCGAAGGATCCCCACGAGCGCGTCAGTACTGCTACCGTCGGACATGAAGAACAACAATAGCGCTTTCCCCTCCTCCCCGGAACCGCTCTCCGGCGGGAAGCCCCCGACCGGGCCGTCCGGACCCGCCGGGCAGCCGCTCGACCCCGCCGCGCCGCTCGACCTCGCCGCGCTGCGGGCCGACACGCCCGGCTGCGAGTCCGTGATCCACTTCAACAACGCCGGCTGCGGCCTGATGCCCCGTCCGGTGCTCCGGGCGATGGTCGACCACCTCCGGCTGGAGGCCACCGTCGGCGGGTACGAGGCCTCCGCCGCCCGTGCCGCCGAGGTCGCCGACTTCCACGCCTCGGTCGCCGAGCTGATCAACGCTGGCCCCGACACGATCGCCTTCGCCGGCAGCGCCACCCACGCCTACGCCAAGGCGCTCTCCGCCGTCGACTTCCGGCCCGGCGACATCGTCCTCACCACCCGCAACGACTTCGTCTCGAACCAGATCGCCTTCCTCGCGCTGCGCCGCCGCTTCGGCGTCGAGATCGTGCACGCCCCGGACCACCCGGACGGCAGCGGGGTCGACGTCGCGGCGATGGCCGCCCTGATGCGCGGCCGGCGGCCCCGACTGGTCGCCGCCACCCACGTCCCCACCAACTCCGGACTCGTCCAGCCGGTCGCCGAGATCGGCCGGCACTGCCGGGAACTCGACCTGCTCTACCTGGTCGACGCCTGCCAGTCCGTCGGCCAGTACGAGATCGACGTCGAGGAGATCGGCTGCGACCTGCTCACCGCGACCTGTCGCAAGTTCCTGCGCGGGCCCCGCGGTTCGGGCTTCCTGTACGCCTCCGAGCGAGTCCTCCGGGCCGGGTACGAGCCGCTGTTCATCGACATGCACGGCGCCCGCTGGACGGCGCCCGGCGAGTACCGGCCGGTGGACACGGCGGCCCGGTTCGAGGAGTGGGAGTTCCCCTACGCGACCGTGCTCGGCAGCGCCGCCGCCGTCCGCTACGCGCTGCGGGTCGGCCCGGCGGCGGTCGCCCGGCGGACCCCGGCGCTCGCCGCCGCGCTCCGCGAACGGCTCGCGGAACTCCCCGGTGTCCGCCTGCTCGACGGCGGGCCGGCGCCCGCCGCGCTGGTGACCTTCGCCGTGCCGGGCTGGGAGGCCGGGGCGTTCAAGGCGGCGCTGGACGCCCGGGCCGTCAACTCCGCCCTCAGTTTCCGCGAGTTCGCGCAGTTCGACTTCGCCGACAAGGACGTGGAGTGGTGCCTGCGCCTGTCGCCGCACTACTACAACACCGAGGAGGAGGTCGACGAGGTGGCCGAGACCGTCGGCAGGCTGCTCCGCGGCGGGCCCGCCGCGGCAGCGGCGTCCGGAACGGGCGCGGGCGCGGGCGCGGGCGCGGGCACGGTGACCGGACGGTGACGGGCGTTCCGACGAGCTCGGCAACGGCCACGACCGCCACGACCGCCGCGACCGCCGCGACATCAACGACATCCACGGCGCCGTCCGCGGACGTTCCGGCCGAGAGCCCCCGGCTCGACCGCGACTTCCACCGCTTCCGGGTCGGCGAAACGGTCTCGCTGCTCGGCACCCAGGTCACCAACCTGGCCCTGCCGCTGACCGCCATCCACGCCTTCGGCGCAAGCGACGAACAGGTCGGGCTGCTCCGCTTCCTCCAGCTCGCCCCCTACCTCGGGCTGGCGCTGCTGATCGGGGTCTGGACCGACCGCGTACGGCGGCGGCCGGTCATGCTGGGTGCCAACCTGGTCCGGCTGGTCCTGCTCGCCCTCGTCCCGCTGCTCTCGTGGTGGCACGTCCTGAACCTGCCGGTGCTCCTGGTGATCGCCTGCGCGGTCGGCATCGCCTCGGTGGCGTTCGACGTGAGCTGGATGTCGTACGTGCCGGTGCTGGTCCGGAGCCCCGAGCGCTACGTGGAGGCGAGCGCCCGGTTGGGTGTCAGCAGCTCGGCCGCCGAGGTCGCCGGCCCGGGGCTGGCCGGCGCCCTGGTCTCGGCGCTCACCGCGCCGGTCGCGCTGGTGGTCGACGCCTGCTCGTACGCGGTGTCGCTCGTCTCGCTGCTGCTGATCCGCACCCGGGAGCCGCGACCGGCCCCGGCCGCCGAACGGCACCTGCTCACCGAGTTGCGGGACGGCCTGGGCCAGGTGTTCAGCAACTGCGTGCTGCGGTCGCTCGCGCTGATCGGGTTCTGCTGCAACTTCTCCATGGTCTCGGTCTGGACGCTGTTCCTGCTCCACGGCACCCACGACCTGCGGCTCGGCCCGGCCGCCCTCGGCGGGGTCCTCACCACCGCCTCGGTGGGCGGGCTGACCGGCGCGCTGCTCTCGCGGCGGGTCATCGCGCGGTTCCCGCTCGGCCGGGTCTATCTGGTGGCCCAGTCGGCGCTGCTGCTCGGCCCGGTCCTGGCCGCCGTCGCCGCCGGGCCGCGGCCGTCGGTGATCGCGCTCTGCGCGCTCTCCTTCTTCACCAGCTACCTGGGTCTGGGGGTCGCCGGGGTGGTCATCGTCAGCCTGCGCCAGTCGCTGACCCCGCAGTCGATGATGGGCCGGATGACCGCGGCGTTCCGCACCCTGCTCTTCGGCGGCGGCGCGCTCGGCGGGCTTTCCGCCGGGCTGCTGGCCGGGCGGGTGGGCGCCGAGAGCGCGCTGCGCACGGCGGCGGCCGGCTCGGCGGTGGTGGTGGTCGGGCTGGTCCTGTCCCCGGTGGTCCGCCTGCGCTCGCTGCCCGCGGCCCCGACCGACCGGCCGCCACCGGGGCCGCGCGAGGGAGCGGAGGCGGGGACGCGGTGAACCGGCGCCACCTCCCGGGCCGCCCGGCGGAGCACCGGCCCGCCGTCACGACGGCGCCGGGGTGGGGGGCTCGCCGGCGCAGACCGTGCCGCGCGCGTCGATGATCGCGCAGGCCCGGGCGTCGGTGGGGCCGGCCGACCGCACCATCTGGGTGTGCGCGGTGCGGCCGGTCTGCTGCCGGTACTCCTCCTGGTCGGGCGGCGTCCCCTCCCGGCCGAACACCTGGACGCGGTCGCCCGGCGAGCTGCCCGAGATCCTGGCCCAGGCCGCCCGGCACCCGGGGCTGTAGCGGAGCTCCACGTGGACGCCGAAGTCCCGGCCCTGCGCGGTGGTGACGGCGTCGTTCATGCAGACGGTGCTGTTCGGCTCGGTGTGCACGCAGCTGTCGGCACGGCAGGTGGCGGTCGCGGTGGCACCCGCGACCGCAGGGGCCTGCGCGGGCGGGGTCACCGGTCCGGAGGCGGCCCGCCCGGGGGCGGCCTGTCCGGGGGCCGCCGAGGCGGCGGCCGGCGGGAGCGCGCGGGCCCCGTCCTCCGGACCGGACGGCGCCGGACCGAGCAGATGGTGGACGAGCAGACCCCCCGCGACCACGCCCGCCAGTGCGGCCGCCGCCCCCGCCGACCAGGCCACCCAGTGCCGGGGCCGGTCCGCCGGCGGGGCGTCGGACGGTGCGGTGCCACCGGGAACGGCACCGGCCCGGACGTCGCGGGCCGGTGCGGCGCCGACCGGCGCGGGAACACCGACCGCGCCGTCGGGACCGCCGGAACCGGCCGATCCGACCGGCAGCGGCACCTTCGGCCCCCGGACCGGCCCGACACGCTCCTCCGGGACACCGCCCGGTGTCCCGGAGCGGAGCTCCTCGTCCACCCGGGCGCGCAGGGCGAGCGCCGCGTCGAGGTCCTCCGCGGCGAGCCGGTAGCACGACCAGAGCGCGCGGATCGCCGGCTCCGGCGCCGGGTACCGCCCGTCGGAACTCTCGTAGCGCGACACCGTCGTCTGGGCGACGCCGAGCCGCCGGGCCACCGTCTTCTGCGGCAGCTCGCCGGCCCGGGTGCGCCAGCCGCGCAGGGTCCGCGCCAGCTCCACCCGGGCCGACGGGACCGCTCCGTCGCCCTCCGCACCCGCCCCGATGACTCCCGTGTCCGGCATCCGTCCGCTCCCCTCTGCCTCGGCCCGGCGCATATCCGCAGATCAGCGCGATGCATATCCGGACCGCATACGAATGAGTAACCAGCTGATCGCGCAGCGTAGAAGTCCGCGCCCCGGCCGTGCAACGCTGATGACCAGCCGGTGAGGAACCCCGGCGAACACCCACCCCCTCCCGTACCCGGGCTGCCGCATGCCGTCCGGGGAGCGGGAATGCACTCGAAGGAGTCACGGATGCACACCAACCGTCACCTCACGCTCGCCGCCTTCAAGCAGCGTGCGGGCCGCACCGTCGCCGTCGCCGCCCTGGCGGCGGCGGCGCTCACCGGGACCGGCGCGGCGGACGCGCTCACCCTCCCGACCGCGCCGGCCGCCGCCGTCACCACCGACGTCGCGGACCTCGCCACCGGGGCCGGCTCCGCCGAGCTGCGGGAGGGCGCGGCCGCGCCGGCGGCGGCCACCCTGCGGGACCGGATCGTGGCCGCCGCGCGCGGCCAGATCGGGGTCACCGAGAGCAGCTCGGCCTGCCAGAAGTACCTCACCGGAAAGGGCCAGACCTGCCGCAACACCTCCTGGTGCGCGGCGTTCGCCGAGTGGACCTGGCGGAAGGCCGGGGTGAAGAACGGCCCGACCACCCTGCTCGGGCGCGGGGTCGGCAAGTGGGGGCAGGAGCACCACCTCTTCCACACCGGCTCGCCCAAGCCCGGCGACCTCGTCGTCTACGGCCCGCCGGCCTACGCGCGCGGCGGCCACGTCGGCGTGGTGGTCTCGGTGAACCGCGACGGCACCCTCGACACCGTCGAGGGCAACGTGAGCAACAAGGTGACCCACCGCCACATCAACCCGCGCACCGCCACGGGCGGCACGAAGAACTGGAAGATCTCCGGCTACGTGACGCCGCCCGGCGCCTGATCCCACCCGGTCCGACACCGACACCGACGGCCCCGGCCCGGCGCCGCTCCTCCCACCCCCGGAGGACGCGGCCCGGGCCGGGGCCGCGTCGTCCCCGCCCCGTCAGCGTTCCTGCCGGCGGACCTCCCGCCCCGGCGCCGACCGGCCGACACCCCCCGGCCGACCGCCTGCCGGCTCGCCGCCCTCCTCCACGGCAGGCCCAGCTCCGGTCGGCGCCCGGCGCGGCCGTCCGAGCACGACACCGGCCAGGACCAGTACCAGTCCCGCCAGTTGCAGCGGCCCCAGCGTCTCGCCCGCCACCGCCGTACCGAGCAGCACGCCGGTCAGCGGGTTGAGCAGGCCCAGCAGGCCGACCGTGCCGGCCGGCAGGTGCCGCAGCCCGGCGAACCAGACCGCGAACGCCAGCGCGGTCGCCACCACCGCGACGTAGCCGAAGGCGAGCAGTTCCCGGCCGGACGGCACGACGGGCGCGCCCTCCGCCACCGCCGCCACCGGAAGGAGCACCAGACCGCCGGCCACCAGCTGCCACGCGGTCGTGGCGAGCACGTCGGCGCCGTCCCGCCACCGCCCGGCGAGCACGTAGCCGAGCGAGGAGACCAGCATCGCCGCCGCCGAGGCGGCCAGGCCGGGCAGGCTCACCGCCCCGGCCCGGGTGAGCAGCATCAGGCAGACCCCGCCCAGACCGACGACCGCCCCGACCAGGTGGGCGCGGGCCGGGCGCGCGGCGGTCAGCGCCCAGGCGAGCAGCAGCATCGTCAGTGGGGAGGCCGCCATCACGGTGGAGGCGACGCTGGTGGCGAGCAGCTGGGAGGCGACGTAGAGCAGGACGAAGAAGCTCGCCGTGTTGAGCAGCCCCAGCAGCGCCGAGCGCCACCACCACGCGCCGCGCGGGCGCCGGGGGCGGAGCGCCAGCAGGAGCAGCCCGGCGGGCAAGGCGCGCAGGGCCGCCCCCCAGAGCGGGCGGTCGGCCGGGAGGTACTCCCGGGTGACGAAGTAGTTCGCCCCCCACGCCACCGGCGCGACGGCGGTCAGCAGCACCCACCGGAAACTGGCTTCCATGGAAGACAATATATCTTCCATGGAAGCTATTCGGCTAGGATGACCCCATGGCGAACGAGCACGGCCACGAGCCGGACCCGGCACAGGACCCGGCACAGGACCACGTCTCCCTGATCCAGGCCGCGTGGCACCGGGAGCGGCCCGACCTCGACGTCGCCCCCCAGGCGGTCATCGGCCGGTTGCACCGGCTGGCCGTCCGGCTCACCGAGGAGCTCTGCCTGGTCTACGGACGGTACGGGCTGGGCGAGGGCGAGTTCGACGTCCTGGCCACGCTGCGCCGGGCCGGGGCACCGTTCGAGCGGGCCCCCGGCGAACTGGCCGCCCACACCATGGTCACCACCGGCGCGATGACCAAGCGGGTCGACCGGCTGGAGCGGGCCGGGCTCGTCACCCGCCGCCGCAGCGAGGCCGACGGGCGGGGCCGGGTCGTCGCCCTCACCGAGGCCGGCCGGCGGCTGATCGACGAGGCGTTCACCGCCCACATGCGCAACGAACACCGGCTGCTGGGCCACCTCTCCCCCGAGGAGGCGTCCGCGCTGGAGGTGCTGCTGACGGCCTGGCAGCGCCGCCTCGACCACCCGGGCCCGGACGCCCGGGATCCCGAAACCCGCGAGCCGGACGGCGCCGCACCCGACGGCGACCGGCCGGGCGGCGCCAGCCCGGCGGCCACCTGACCCGGAGGATCCCCGCGCATCCTCCGCGGTAGCGTCGCACCATGACGAAACGGACCTGGGACCTCGTCCTGCTCGGTGGCGCGTCCGGCGTCGGCAAGAGCGTGGCCGCCGCCCGGCTCGCCGCCGGAACCGGCGCCTTCGTGGTCGAGTTCGACGACGTGGTCAGCGCCGTGCAGGAGATCACCACCGCCGCCCAGCACCCCGGACTGCACCACTTCGACGGCGTCGCCGACCCGGACGGCCTGCCGCCCGAGCACGTCCTCGAACTCCAGATCGCCACGGCCGAGGCACTGGCGCCCGCCCTCCTCGGAGTGGTGCGCAACCGGCTGACCGTGCCGGTACCCGCCGTCGTCGAGGGCGACTACCTCACCCCGGCCGCAGCCGCCCGCGCCGTCGAGGAGGGCCGCGCCGCCGGGCGCAGCGTCCTGGCGGTCTTCCTGCACGAGGCGGACGCCGACCGGATCGCCGCCAACTACGCGGCCCGGGAACCGGGGGGCGGCGTCCAGGCGCGCCGCGCCGAGGTCAGCGCGCGCTACTCGCGCTGGCTCGGTTCCCAGGCCCGCCTGCACGCCCTCCCGGTGGTCGACTGCCGGCCGTGGTCCACGCTCGCCGACCGCCTCGACCGCGCGCTCGCCCCGGCTCAGACCAGCGTGTAGCCGCCGCTGCGGAACGTCGAGCCGACGTTGCTGCAGTACGCGTAGGACCAGACGCCGGGCGACCTGGTCGGCCCGTAGACCACCTTGTTGTTGGCACAGACGGCCCACGCGTAGTAGCTGCGGGTGCCGTCGCACGAGACGCCGTAGCTGACGTAGTTGCTGTAGGTCGAGCAGGCGGCCACGCGCGCGGGCGCCGCGGAGGCCGGGACGGTCGCGAGGACCGGGACGGCCAGGGCTGCGGTGGCGGCGATCGTCGCCGCCGCGGTACGGATGCGCATGATTCCCCTCCAGTGGGGTTCGGTTGACGGACGGCCGGACGGCCGGGCCGCAGCCCACTGTCCGCTCCGGAGGTCCGGCGGAACCGGCAGCAGGACGGGAAACGGACGATCCCCGGGCACCCCCGACCCGCCGGGCGCCGGGCCTCGGTCCTCCGGCGCCCTCACCGCCGCTCCTCGGCAGCGGATCCGGCACCTCGTCAGTCGTTCCGGACGCCGTCGTACGACTCGCGGTGGGCGAGCACCTCCGGCATGTTCTCCTCGGCCCAGCTCTTGATCGCCTTCAGCAGCGGCAGCAGCCCCGTGCCCAGCGGGGTGAGCGCGTAGTCGACCCGGGCCGGGACGGACGGGGTGACCGTCCGGGTGAGGAGGCCGTCCCGCTCCAGGGCTCGCAGGGTCTGGGTGAGCATCTTCTCGCTGACCCCGGCGAGACGCCGGCGCAGGTCGCTGTACCGCTGCGGCCCGTCGGCCAGCGCGTTGACGACCAGGCTGACCCACTTGTCGCCGATCCTGTCCAGCAGTTGCCGGGCCGGGCACTCGGCGACGTACGCGTCGAATCCGGCCCGCTCGGCCGAGCGGCGCTGGGCGGCGGTCATGGTCGCCATGGTGCTCTCCTCCCCGTGCGGTACGCACTTCCGGGTACGTACTTCCTGCCGGAGAGCAGGCTTTCCTAGCGTGGGCGGTGTTCGCAAGTCCCTGGGCGGGGACGGCTCCCCGGTGGAGCCGGGCCCCGGGTGAGAGGAGTGCGCGATGCGCGCCGTGGTGGTCCGTCGGTTCGGTGGCCCGGAGGTCCTGGAGCTGGTCGAGGTGCCCGTCCCGGAGCCCGGCCCCGGCCAGGTCAGGATCCGGGTGGAGGCCGCCACCGTGAACCCGGTGGACGCGGTGACCCGGTCCGGGGTGCTCGCGGGGGCGGGCCTGATGGCGCCGCGCGACACGGTCGGCGTGGGCTGGGACGTGGCCGGCACGGTCGACCTGGTCGGCCCCGGGGTGACCGGCTTCGCCGCGGGCGACCGGGTCATCGGCCTGCGCGACCGGCTGGACGTCCCGCTCGGCGCCTACGCCGACCACCTGGTGCTGGACGCCGTCGCCGTGGCCCCGGCCCCGGCGGGCGTGCCGGCCGCCGAGGCGGCCACCCTGCCGCTCAACGGGCTGACCGCCGTCCAGGCGCTGGACCTGCTCGGCCTGCCCGCCGGGGCGACCCTGCTGGTCACCGGCGCCGCGGGTGCGGTGGGCGGCTTCGCCGTGGAACTGGCGGTCCTGCGCGACCTGCGGGTGGTGGCCCTGGCCGGTGCGGGCGACGCGGCGGCGGTCCGCGCGCTGGGTGCCGAGTGGTTCGTGCCGCGCGACGCCGCCGATCCGGCCGCCGCCGTCCGCGCGCTGGTGCCCGGCGGGGTCGACGGCGTGCTGGACGCGGCGCTGCTCGGCGTGACGGCGCTCGGCGCGGTCCGCAACCGGGGCGCGTTCGTCGCGGTGTCGGCGGGCGCCGCACCGCTCGGCCTGCGCGGTGTCCGGGTGGAACAGGTCTGGGTGGCCGCCGACGGAGCGGCGCTCGCCGAACTCTCCGCGCTGGCCGAGCGGAAGGCCCTCACGCTCCGGGTCGCCGGGACCCACCCGCTGGAGGGGGCCGCGGACGCCCACCGCAGGCTGGCCGGGGGCGGCCTGCGCGGACGGCTCGTCCTGCTGCCCTAGCTTCGGCCGCCGACGGAGGCCCGGTCGGCCCCCTCCTCGGGCTCCTCGACGGCCCCCTCGTCGGGCCCACCGGTGGATCCGCCGGCCCCGGCGTTCCGGGCGCCCCTGCGGGTGCGCAGCCGGGCGAGGGCGGCCACCGGGCCCACCACACCGCCCGTGCCGAGCTTCACCGCGCCCTTGGCGGCCGGCCACCCGACCCCCGGCACCGTCCGGCCCGGCCGGCGGAACATCGCCAACAGCACCACGGCCCCGCAGGCCGCCGCCGGCCCGACGGCCGCCGCGACCGCCCCGCCGGAGAGCTTGCGGTCCTCGGTGGCCGCTCCGTCCGATCCCCCGACGTCCATGGTCCGAGTCTCATCGCGGGTCAGTTCGGTTTCGACGCCCGGTAACGGCCCTCGGCGCCCTCCGGGTACGCCCCCCGCCCGGCCAGGTCAGCGCCGGGCGTGGTGGGTGTCCCCCGCGTGCTCACCGGTCTCGTGGTCGGGGAAGCTGACGGCCAGGGTGACCCGGTACTCGAAGACGTCGTCACGGTGGCCGGGCACGCGGGCCCAGGCCAGCGAATGGACCTCCGCCTCCGGCGCCTGCCGGCACCACCCGGCGGCCTCCTCCAGTGCGCGGGCCGCCGACCGTCCGGTGCAGACCACGGCGGTGTACGCCGCCACCGCGACGTCGCCGCCGCACCGACCGTCCCGGGAGACGGCCCGGACCGCGGCGGCGGCGTGGGTCAGGTCACGAGCGAGGTCGTCGACCACGCGGGGCGGCGCGGGCAGGACGGCCGGGGCCTCGGCCACGGTCTCCGGCAGGTTCGAACTCACTGTCAGGGCCTCCATCCCTCTGGTGTCCGTCTGGTTGCGCGACCCGCCCCGTCACGGGATCCGCCTGATCATGGGGTCAGAATGACGGGCCGCCATTCCTGGCATGACCACTTTCACCAGAACGTCACCCGTCCGGGGAAGTCGGCGTTCCGCACTCGACACCGGCCCGGCCGCCCTGGTAAAGGGGTGACGGAGCATCCGGCCAGGTCAGCTCGGCCGGTGGCGGGCGCCGCCGGGAGCCCGGCCGCACGTGCGCGTACCACCCCTGTGCCCCGGACCGCCTGTTCACCCCCCGGACGCGCCCGGTCCCGGCCGGGATCCGCGGCCCGGTCGCGACCCGGCCGGAGCCTGGCGCGAACCCGCCCGGCAACCGGCCCGACTCCGTCACCAAGCTGTCCAACTCCCGTAGCAGGAACGGGAAATACCGCCACCGAAGGGCCCGTAGGATCCTGAACCGTCACAGTCCGCCACGGTCGGCGGACACCGCCGGAGGGGGTCCCCATGGAGCGCAGGCCATCGATCGATTCCGCCCGCCGGGCCGCCTGGCTGCCCGCGCTGGCCCTGGCGGCCGTCGCGGTGGCCGGCTGTTCCTCCTCGGGCGGCGGGTCGTCGTCGGCGGCGTCCGCACCGCCGGGCGCCGCGGGCAGCGCGGCGCCGCCCACCGCCACCGCCCCGAGCACCGCCGCCCCGACCGGCGGCGCCCCGACCGGCGGCGGATCACCGGCCAACCCCGCTCCCGCACCGGGCGGTTCGTCCGCCACCGCCACCACCGCCCCCGGGGACAAGCGGCCCGCCGACGCCTGCGCCCTGCTGTCCTCGCCCCAGGTCGTCGCCGTCGTCGGCACGGCGGGGCCGTTCACGGGCACCCGGCCCGACCCGAAGGACGGCAAGCCGGTGTGGGGCTGCACCTGGGGCTCCCGCCAGTCCTACGCCCGCATCCGCGAGGTGGACGCGGGCAGCATCACCGCGGCGAGGACCGACCCGGGCCTCCAGACCGCCCCGCTGCCCGGCGTCGGTCAGGAGGCGGTGCTGGTCCGGCGGAAGGACGGCGCCCGGCCCGAGGTGTTCTTCGTCGCCGACGGCCGCACCTACTCCGTCGCCGTGGTCAAGGACCGCGGCCCGGGCGACGAGGTGAACGGCCCGGCCGAGGCGGCCGCCGCGAGCGCGCTGGCCCTGGTGCTGGCACCGTCGGTCGCGGGCTGATCCGCTCCGGCACCCGGGCCCTCGGGGCGGCCGTTCGGCCGAACGCCGGGACCGCCGCCCGGCGCAGCCCGTTCCCCCAGGGGCGTGAACGGTCCCGGGCCGGGGGCTGCGGCCGGATGCGGGCACGGTGCGGGCGCTCACAGAATGACGCCACGGCGCCGTACCCCGTACTCCCCGACAGCCAAGGCGGATCGTATGAGCCGACCCCTCCCACCCCCGTCCCCCGGCGGACCGCCCACGGACGGAGCACCCCCGGCCGGTCCGCCCCGGTCCGGACCCCCGCCCCGGGCCCGGGCCGGCCGTTCCGGAGCGGCCCTGCTCTCCGGACTGGCGCTGCTCGTCCCGGCCCTCGCGGCCGGTGCGCTCACCGGCGCGGCACCGGCCCGGGCCGACAACCCGACCGTCTCGGTCAACAACCTGCGCACCGGCTGGGACGCCGCCGAACCGAACCTGAGCCCCGCCCAGGTGTCCGCCTCCGGCTTCGGCCGGCGCTGGTCGACCGCCGTGGACGGCGCGGTGTACGCACAGCCGCTGGTCGCCGGATCCACCGTGGTGGTCGCCACCGCGACCAACCACGTCTACGGCGTCAACGCGGCCGACGGACGGATCGTCTGGCAGCGCGCGCTGGGCACCCCGGTGTCCTCGTCCAGCGCCTGTCTCGCGCCCGGCACCGGCATCGTCTCGACACCGGTCTACGACCGGGCGAGCGGCACCGTCTACCTCGTGACCAAGTCCGGCGACGGCGGCGCGCACTTCTCGGTGCACGCGCTGGACGTCGCCTCGGGCGCGGAGCGGAGCGGCTGGCCGGTCACCGTCCAGGGCTCGCCGGTCAACAGCCCCGGCGTCCCGTTCAACCCGTCGACCTCCGCCCAGCGTGCGGGACTGCTGCTGATCGACGGCGCCGTCTACTTCGGCTTCGCCTCGGACTGCGGCATCGGGACGTACGTCGGCACGGTCGCGGGCGTCAACACCTCCACCCGCAAGCTCACCCTCTGGTCCACCGAGTCCGGATCCGCCTCGCAGAACGCCGGCGTCTGGATGAGCGGCGGCGGTCTGGTCTCCGACGGCGCCGGCCGGATCTTCATCGCCACCGGCAACGGCGCCGGCGAGGGCTCGTCCCCGCTCAAGGGGCCGGGCGACAAACCGGGCGGCCACTTCGCCGAGTCGGTGGTCCGGCTGGGGGTGAACGCGGACGGCAGCCTCGCCCCGCGGGACTTCTTCAGCCCCACCAACAACCGGGAGATGGACCACGGTGACGTGGACTTCGGCTCCGGCGGCCCGGCGGCCCTGCCGTCCGGCTTCGGCACCTCCGCCCACCCGCACCTGATGGTGCAGGTCGGCAAGGACGGCCGGATCTTCCTGCTGGACCGCGACCGTCTCGGCGGCATGGGCCAGGGCTCCGGCGGCACCGACAACGTGGTGGGCACCACCGGCCCGTTCAAGGGCGTCTGGGGCCACCCCGGCGTCTGGGGCGGCGAGGGCGGCTACGTCTACCTGGTCGAGAACTACGGCTCGCTGCGGGCGCTCAAGTACTCCGTGAACGGCGCGGGGAACCCCCAGTTGACCAGCGCCGGGACGAGCCCCGAGGGATTCGGCTACGCGTCCGGCTCACCGGTCGTCACCTCGAACGGGACGGTCGCCGGTTCGGCGCTGGTCTGGACGGTCTACTCGGGCACCGGCCCGGGCGGGCAGAACGGCGAACTCCGGGTCTACGACGCGGTTCCGGTCAACGGCGCGCTCAAGCTGCGGCGCAGCTTCGCACTCGGCACCGTGACCAGGTTCTCCGTCCCGGCGACGGACGGCGGGCGGGTGTTCGTCGGCACCAAGGACGGCCATCTGGTCGCCTTCGGCCGTTCGGCCTGAGGACCGGACCGGTCGTACCGGGTGGGCCGGCCCACCCGGCCCACCCGGTACGGCCCGCCCGGTCCGGCCCACTCGACACGGCATGGCCGAACCGGCACACTCGACACCGGTTTCCCGCCCGGGCCCGGCCCGGTGCGGAGCCCGTCGTGTCACCCGTTCGAGCGCGATTGTCCGCGGATCGCGTGGTTTCGACCGGCGGGCGGGCCCGGCGGCTCGTAGCGTCCTGATCCAGGGGCCCTCGGGCCCCGGCCTCTCACCCACTTCACCGAGGAGGGCAACTCCCATGAAGTCCACGCTCGCTCCCCAGCCCGTCACCACCGCCGCCGTACCGGCCCCGCCGGCCGCGGCCAAGCCCGCCTGGTCCGCCCCGGCGGTGGAGTGCCACCGCACCGGCGCCGAGGTCACCGCGTACGCCGCGCGGACCACTCGGTGACCCAGGCTCCCCCCCTCGCGCCGGCCCGGGTGCCGGCCGACCTGCAGCCGGGCCGCGAGTCCTTCGCGGCCCGGCTGCACGGCCTGCGGGACCGGTACTGGGACACCCACCCGTTCCACCTGCGCCTGCACTCCGGCGACTGCACTCCGGAGGAACTTCGGCGCTGGGTCGCCAACCGCTGGTACTACCAGCTCTGCCTCACCCGGAAGAACGCGGCGATCATCGCCAACTGCCCGCTCGCGGACGTCCGTCGGGAGTGGTCGCAGCGGCTCGGCCACCAGGACGGCCCGAACGCCGACCAGGGCGGCCTGGCCGACTGGCTGGTGCTCGCCGAGGCGGTCGGCCTGGACCGGGCCGAGATCCTGGACGAGCGGCACGTCGCGCGCGGGGTGCGCTTCGCCGTCGACGGCTACCTGCACTTCTGCCAGACCCGCCCGTGGACCGAGGGCGTGGCCGCCGCACTGACCGAGATGTTCTCGCCCGACCACATGGCCGAACGGGTCGTCGCCTGGCAGAAGCACTACGACTGGATCGACCCGTCCGGCTACGCCTACTTCGAGCACCGCATCCCCGACGCCCGCCGGGACAGCGCCCGGACGCTCGAACTGGTACTGGACCACTGCGTCACGGAGGCCCAGCAGCAGGCGGCCGTGGACGCGCTCGCCTTCAAGTGCGAGGTCCTGCGGGCCATGCTGGACGCCGTCGACTACGGTCCGGCCGGTACCCCTGCGGGCCGGAACGGGACCGGCCGGTGAGCCCCGCACCCGACGCCGCGACCCCCGGGCTGCGGCGCGGTGTGCGGCTGGTGCACGATCCGGTCCGCCGGCAGGACGCCCTGCTCTACCCGGAGGGCGTCCTGCTGCTCAACGAGACCGCCGCCGCCGTGCTCCGGCACTGCGACGGTCGGCGCGACGCCGGGCGGATCACCGCCCGGCTCGCCGCCGAGTACGACGGGGTGGAGCCCGGGCAGGTCCTCGGCCTGCTGCTCGACCTCGCCGAGCGCCGGCTGCTCACCCTCGACGGCACCGGCGCACCGGCCGTCCCCACCCGGGCCGCGGACCCGCCCGGGACCGCGGGGGCCCACGCCGCGGGGACCCACCCGACGGGGACCCACTCGGCGGAGACCCGCGCCGGACGGCGGGCGCCCGCGCCGCTCGGCCTGATCGCCGAGCTCACCCACCGCTGCCCCCTCCAGTGCACCTACTGCGCCAATCCGGTCGAGCTCACCAGACAGCGCGACGAGTTGGACACCGAGCAGTGGCTGCGCATCCTCGACCAGGCACGCGGCCTCGGCATCCTCCAGGTCCACCTCACCGGCGGCGAACCGCTGCTCCGCCGCGACCTGGCCGCCGTCGTCGCACACGCCCACCGGCTGGGCCTCTACACCAACCTGATCACCAGCGGCCTGCCCCTGGACGGCCCGCGCGCCGCCGAACTCGCCGAAGCGGGCCTGGACCACGTCCAGCTCTCCGTCCAGGACGCCGATCCGTACCGCGCCGACACCGTCGCCGGGCTGACCCGGCTCAACGGCCGGACCGGGCACGAACGGAAGCTGGCCGCCGCGGCGCTCTTCACCGCCGCCGGACTGCCGCTGACGGTCAACGCCGTGCTGCACCGCGGGAACCTGGCCCGGCTCGGCGCGATCGCCGACCTGGCCGTCGAGTTGGGCGCCGACCGGGTGGAGCTGGCGCACACCCAGTTCTACGGCTGGGCCTGGGTCAACCGGGCCCATCTGGCGCCCGGTGACGAACAGGTCCGACAGGCCGAGCTGGACGTGGCCGCGGCCCGCGCCCGGCACGGCGACCGGATCGAGATCACCCACGTCGTCGCCGACCACCACAGCGGCACCGCCAAGCCGTGCATGAACGGCTGGGGGAACGAACAGCTGGTGGTCGCGCCCGGCGGCGACGTGCTGCCCTGCCTGGCCGCCGCCCAGCTGCCCGGTCTCCGGATCCCCAACGCCGCCGGCGACCACCTGGCGGCGATCTGGCACGACTCCCCCGCCTTCAACCGCTTCCGGGGCACCGCCTGGATGCCCGAACCCTGCCGGAGCTGCGCGCTGCGCGAGGTCGACCACGGCGGCTGCCGCTGCCAGGCCTTCCAGTTCACCGGCGACGCGGGCGTCACCGATCCGGCGTGCCGGCTCTCCCCGCACCACCACCTGGTCCACTCACCCGCGCCGGCCGGCGGCCCGACGCCGGTGCCGCGCCGGTTCACCGCCGCGCCCGTCACACCCGCCACACCTGCCACACTCGGCACGCCCGGCACCGCCACGAGCGTCACCGCCGGGCCGGGCCCGTCCTGAGGGAGCACCCGCTGAAGATCCGGATCCTCGGCACCGCCGCCGGCGGCGGCCTGCCCCAGTGGAACTGCGGCTGCGACGGCTGCGCCACCGCCCGCCGCACCGGCGCGGTCCGCAGCCAGGACTGCCTGGCCGTCAGCGCCGACGGCGCCGCCTGGTACCTGGTCAACGCCTCCCCCGACCTCCGCTCCCAGCTGCTCGCCGCGCCCGAACTGGCCCCCGCGCCCGGCACCCGCGCCACCCCGCTGCGCGGTGTGCTGCTCACCAGCGGCGAGCTCGACCACACCCTCGGCCTGGTGACCCTGCGCGAGGCCGCAGAGCTGTCGGTGCACGCCACGGAGCCGGTCCGCGCCGCCCTGCACGAGGCGTTCCCGGTCGGCCCGCTGATCGCCCCCTACGCCAGGACGCACTGGCACACCGTCACACCGGGCACCGCCGTCGAACTGGCCGGCGGCCTGCTCGCCGAGCCGCTGGCCCTCGGCGGCAAACGCCCCCGGTACGCCGCCGGCCCGCCCGGCGAGCGACGTACCGCCCGCGGGAACGGGACGGCCCCGGCCGGGGCGGGCACGGCGGCGGGAGCGGACCGGACGGACTGGGTGATCGGCTACCGCTTCAGCGACACCGCCGGCCGCGCCCGCGCGGTCTACGCACCCGGGGTCGCCGCCTGGACGCCCGCCCTGGACCGGGCGGTGTCCGGCGCCGACCTGGTGATCCTGGACGGCACCTTCGCCACCGACGACGAGCTCGCCGAACGGACCGGCGGCGCGCGCACCTCGCGCGGAATGGGCCACCTCGCCGTCGAGGACTCGCTCCCCCACCTGGCCCGTCACCCGGGGCCGCGCTACCTCTACACCCACCTCAACAACACCAACCCGCTCGCCCACCGGGGCTCGCCCGAGGCGGTCGCACTGGCCCCCGTGCTGGCCGCGGCAGGTGCGGGCGTCGCCGAGGACGGGACGCTCGTCGAGCTCTGACGTCCTGCCCGCGGCCCGGGGCCCGCCCGGGGTCGGCGCCGCGCCGGCCGTCCTGACCGTGTCCGGTCGAGTTCGTCCACGGCCCGTTCATCGAACGGTGGCGCCCGGGACCGCTCCCGGCCATCCGGGGCCTGTCGGATCGTCGTGATACTAATCGTCCGGGAAACGAGCTCGGTCAGGCACCGGCAGGCACGATGGTGACACCCCGTCCGTTCCCCAGGGGCCGGACGGTGACGGGAGGGGCACAGCATGGCGACCAGGAACGGCGACGGGACATCCGAGGGGCCACGGCAGGCCGTGGTCAGGGAGATCGTGGTCAGGGAGACCGCGAGCCGCCGGGTCGCGGGCCCCCGGGGCGCCCGCCGGCTGCGGCTCGGCAGCCGGATGGCCGGAACGGCAGCGGTCTTCACGGCCCTCGCCGCCCTGACCGGCGCTCAGTTCACCGGCCTCGGCCTCGCCCCCGTGGCATCCGCCGACGCGCTTCCGGCCCCCGCCGACCGGACCCTCGGCCCGACGGCCACCGGGACCGGCTCCGCGGCCGTGGACCCCGGCACCACCTCGCCGTTCGGCCCCGGCGTGTCCGGCGGGCCCGCTCTCGCCGGGGCCGCCCCGGTCGACGGCGGCGGTACCGTCCCGCTGACCCAGCCGCCCACCGCTCCGGTCGGCTCGCCCTTCGCCGACCCGCTGCGCAACGGGCCCGCCCTGCCGGAGACGGTCTTCGCCGCCTACCGCAAGGCGGAGGCCGCCCTGGCGCTGCGCTCGCCCGCCTGCCACCTGCCGTGGCAGCTGCTGGCCGCGATCGGCGAGGTCGAGTCCGGCCAGGCCGGCCGGGGTGCGGTGGACGCCGCCGGGACGACGTACCGGCCGATCCTCGGCCCGGCGCTGAACGGTGCCGGCTTCGCGGCGATATCCGACACCGACGGTGGCCGCTTCGACGGTGACGGCGTGTGGGACCGCGCCGTCGGTCCGATGCAGTTCATCCCCTCCACCTGGGCTTCCTGGGGCGTCGACGCCAACGCCGACGGCAAGGCCGATCCGAACAACATCTTCGACGCCGCCGAGGCCGCCGGCCGCTACCTGTGCGCGGGCGGCCGCGACCTGTCCGACCCGGCCCAGCTGGACCGGGCCGTCCTCGGCTACAACCACTCGGCCGAGTACCTGCGCACGGTCCGGAACTGGATGGCCCACTTCAGCACCGGGAGCCCGGTCACCACCCCGGGCCGCACCGCCCCGAACGGCCCGTTCGCTCCGCTCACCCTGCCGACCCCGCCGGCTCCCGTCGCCCCCGTCATCCCCGGAATCCCCGGTGTCCCGACCGGTACGCAGCCGTCGGGCGTGCCGCAGCCGTCCACCACGCCCGGCACTCCCGCCGTTCCGTCCACCTCGACGACGCCCTCCGGCGCACCGTCGACCTCACCGTCGACCTCGCCCTCGGGGACGCCGTCCACGTCGCCGTCGACCGGTGCGACCCCGTCGGATTCGGCGTCGCCCTCCGCGTCCCCCTCGACCGGGCCGACCACCACGCCGTCGGGGACGCCCTCCGCGACCGCGAGCCCGTCCGGCAGCGCGAGCCCGACGGCGACCGCCGAGCCGACCGGGACGCCCACCGCGACGCCGACGGCCACGCCGACGACGACCCCGACCGGCACGCCCACCGCCTGCGCCACGCCGACGGACGCCCCCTCGGGCACGCCGACGGCCGGCACCGCCCCGAGCGCCCCGGCGTCGGCGACGCCCTCGGCCACCGCGACGCCGACGGCCACCGCCCCGGGCTGCCCGACGCCCACCCCGACCGCGACCGCCACCCAGAGCGGCGCCCCGACCGGCTCGGCCGCCCCGGGCGCCGCCGCTCCGAGCACGCCGCTCACGCCCTCCGGCGCCCCGTCGGCGCGCTGACCGGGCGGCACCTGCGGCGTCCGCACGCACGACCTCGGCCCGCCACCCGTTGATCCGGGTGGCGGGCCGAGGTGTCCGCGTGCGACCGGCTGCCGGTCGCCCTCCGCTTCGTCGTCGCCGAGGCTCAGAGGTGCTTCACGAGCTCGGGCATCAGGTCCTGGAACGTCCGCCCGGCGGCGGGTTGGCCGATCGCCACGAGCTGCCAACCCGTCCCGGTCCGCTGCATCTTCGCCATGATCTGCGCGGTGTACGGGCCACCGCCGGTCAGCGTGTAACGGGCCAGCTCGGTGCCGGTCTGGGTGTCGACCAGCCGACAGAAGGCGTTCTCGACCTCCTGGAAGGTCTGGCCGGTGAACGAGTTGACGGTGAACAGGATCTGGTCCACCTCGGCCGGCACGGCGGTGAGGTCGACGGTGATGGTCTCGTCGTCGGTCGCGTCCCCGGCCCCGCCCGTCAGGTTGTCCCCGCTGTGCCGCACCGAGCCGTCGTCGCTGGTGAGGTGCTGGAAGAAGACCACGTCCACCGGCTTGCCGGCCGCGAAGAGCACCGCCGAGGCATCCAGGTCGATCTCCTGCCCGGCGAACAGTTTGGCGAGGAAGCCCTTGCGCTGCGCGGCCCGCCAGCCGAGACCCATCCGCACCACGCCCAGCCGCCCGCCACCGGGCTTCTCCAGGCTCAGCTTCTGACCCTTCGCCAGCGAAACGCTCATCGCGCCCTCCTCGTTCCTCACCTGCGCCCCATGAATCTACAACAGTGTAGATCTTCCCGGCGCCCCGGATTCACCCCGGGACACCTCCATACCCCACGGGCGCGCCCGGGAAGCCGCCCGCGCCCGCACCGCGCCGGGACGCAGTACGGGCACCCAGGGCCCGGCCGCCTACCAGGTCCAGATCTGGTCGGCCCAACGGTTGTCACAGCCGCCCACGACCGCCCCGCTGCCGGAGTCCCCGCCCCGGACGATCACGCACAGCTTGCTGTTGTAGTTCTTCAACCAGTAGCCGCCCGCCTGGAGCGAGACCGCCCACCACAGCTGGTCGTCGAAGTCCGCGCAGTCCGTCTGGACGACCGGACCGTTATTGGCGGTCCCCCGGGCCACCAGGCACTTCCCGCTGTGGAAATTCCGGATCCGGAACGCATTGGCCTTGTTGTAGACCGGGTCGAAGATCCAGAACTGGTCGTCGAAACCGAGGCAGCCGTACTGGAAGGCCTGGGTGTTGTTCGCATAGCCCTGGACCACCAGACACATCCCGCTGTTCGTGTTCCGCAGCTTCGAGCCCTGCCCCGGATCGGCGAGTGCGAGGTCGGCGACCGGCACCACCGCTCCGACGGCCCCGGCCGCGGCGGGCCCCACCGGCGCCGAGCCGGCCGCCGCGACGCCGCCGGAACCGGCGAGAACCGAGACCGCCAGCGCGGCCACCGCGACGGAGGCCCCGACGAAACGGGCCGACCTGTGGATGAAACCCTGCATGTGCCATCCCCCTCGATCAGTCGGAATTCCCATCGACGGCAGACGAAGCACACGCCTGCCGGACCGAACCCTAACCGCCGGGGAATTCACCTTCAACGGTTTTGCGAAATGACGAATGCACCCGTCCGCCCCGTACACGAAACAGCAAACCGTTCGCCACTGCCGCCACCTGGTCACTTCGCTCCGGATCCACCGGAACGAGCGACCGGCGACCGGCGACCGGGAACCGGCCCGGGGTCAGCCGACCCGCTCCGCGCGGACGAGGGCGTCGATCGCCTCCACCGGACGGCCGCCCAGACCACCGCCCGCACCACCGCCGGCGCCGTCGCCGGTCGCGAGCCGGTGGCCACCCTCGGCGGCCACCGCACGGCGCACCCGTTCGGCCCGAACGGTGTGCAGACCGGCACCGACCAGGTCGGTCAGCACGTCACCCGGGGTGAAGAGCACCGCCGGATCCCGGGGGCCGCCGACGCCCTCGGTCAGGTTGGTCGAGTCGTGGCCGACCACCAGCAGGGTGCCGCCGGGCGCCACCGCGGCGGCGGCGCGACGCAGCGCCGTCCGGCGCTCCTCCGCGGGCAGCTGGAGGTAGGCGACCACGACGAGGTCGTAGCCGCCGGTCGGCGCCTCGAAGGTGCGGGCGTCCCCGTGCCGCCAGGTCAGGCGGTCGGCCACCTCGTCCGGCAGGGCGGCGGTGAGCCGTTCGGCACGGCCGAGGGCCACCGTCGAGAAGTCCAGACCGGTGACCTCCCAGCCCCGGCCGGCGAGCCAGATGCTGTTGCGACCCTCCCCCGCGGCGAGGTCCAGGGCGCGCCCGGGGGCGAGCCCGGCGAGTTCGCGGACCACCCAGCGATTGGGTTCGGTGCCCCAGACCAGCTCGCTCGCGGCATAGCGGTCGTCCCAGGCGCGGCTGTCCATGACCCGTTCTCCGTTCGACGCGGGGCTCCTCGGGAGGCCACCGTACCGGTCCGGCGGTCGCCGTACCGGCCGTACGGTCCGCGGGCCGGCCCACGGTCCGCCGGCTCGGACCCCGCCCGCCGCACCGGCCGTGCGGTCGCCGACGACCGTTCCGCGGGGCACCCTTGACGGCGAATATTGGTCCAGTCCAATCTGTGATGTCGTGATGCGGGATCCTGTCCGGTCCGCGTCACGAGCACCACACGCCTACCCGAAAACGCGCTCCACACCCGCCCGCGCGCCCCCACAGCGCCCGGTTCGGCTCCCCGGCCCATCCCGGGCCAACCGCACCGCCGGAACCCCACTCCTCCGGAGGATCACCCATGCACGACCGGGTCATGCCCGCGCGCCCTGCCCGACGCCGGGCCGCCGCACCACGCCGACGGACCACCGCGCTCGCCCTGGCGGCCACGCTCACCACCGGCAGCGCCGCCCTCGCCCTCACGCTCGACACCGCCTCGGCCGCGGCCGTCAACCTGCTGACCAACGCCGACTTCGAGACCGGCGGCCTGGCCGGCTGGACCTGCGCCAACGGCTCCGTCGTCACCACCCCGGTGCACGGCGGCAGTTACGCGCTCAGCGGCGCCGCCTCGGCCGCCGACACCGCCCAGTGCCAGCAGACGGTCGCCGTCCGGCCCAGCACCACCTACACGTTCTCCGGCTGGGTGCAGGGCAGCTACGTCTATCTCGGCGCGACCGGGACCGGCGTCAACTCCCAGAGCTGGGCGCCCAACGCGACCGGCTGGACGCAGCTGAGCACCACCTTCACCACGGGCGCGGCCACCACCTCGGTGACGGTCTTCACGCACGGCTGGTACGGCACCGGCGCCTACCGGGCCGACGACCTCAGCCTGACCGGCCCGGCCGGACCGACCAGCAGCTCCAGCCCGACGGCCACCAGCAGCCCGACCGTCACGACCAGCCCCACGGCCACCAACAGCCCGACGGCGTCGAACAGCCCCACCGCCTCCAACAGCCCCACCGCGTCGAACAGCCCGACGGCCACCAACAGCCCCACCCCGACGGCCACCTCGACCGGCACCGGCCCGGCCGGGGACGGCAAGGTCACCACCCCGAACGGCGTCACGGTCACCAAGGTCACCCACAACGCCGTCGTGCTCAGCTGGCAGCCGTCCACCCTCACCAGCGGCGACGGCCCCGTCTCCTACAAGGTGTACGCGGGCAACCAGCTGGTGGCCACCTCCATGGGCACCTCGGTCGCCGTCAGCTCGCTGCTGCCGACCCGCGGGTACACCTTCACCGTGCAGGGCTACTCCGGCAGTCACGCGTCCGCCCAGTCCGCCCCGGTCAACACCACCACCGCCGCCGCCCCCGCCAACAGCCCCTTCCGCTCGGCCTACTTCGACCAGTGGGGCGTGTACGAGAACGCGTACCACGCGAAGAACGTGGACACCAGCGGTGCGGCCGGCAAGCTGGACGTCATCAACTACGCGTTCGCCAACATCCACCCGACCAACCTCACCTGCTTCCAGGCGGTGAAGGCCTCGGACTCGGCCAACGAGAACAACCCGAACGCCGGCGACGGCGCGGGTGACGCCTACGCCGACTACCAGGCCGACTACAACGGCGCCACCAGCGTGGACGGCAGCGCCGACGTCTGGGAGCAGCCGCTCAAGGGCAACTTCAACCAGCTGCGCCAGCTGAAGGCCAAGTACCCGAACCTGCGGCTCAGCATCTCGATCGGCGGCTGGACGTACTCCAAGTACTTCTCCGACGCCGCCGCGAGCGACGCCTCGCGCAAGAAGTTCGTCTCCTCCTGCCTCGACATGTTCCTCAAGGGGAACCTGCCGACCAACATCGCCGGTGACCCGGCGGGCGGCGCGGCCTCGGCGGCCGGCCTGTTCGACGGCATCGACCTCGACTGGGAGTACCCGGGCTCGGCCGGCGGGCACACCGGCAACCACACCTCCCCCGCCGACAAGCAGAACTTCACCCTGCTGCTGAAGGAGTTCCGCACCCAGCTGGACGCCCTCGGCAGCGCGCAGGGCAAGCGGTTCCTGCTGACGGCTGCCCTGCCCAGCGGCCAGGACAAGATCGCGCAGCTGGAGACCGACAAGATCGGCGCGTACCTGGACTACGCCGACGTCATGACCTACGACATGCACGGTGCCTGGGACGCCAAGGGCCCGACCAACCACCAGGACCCGCTGCACGACAGCCCGGCCGACCCGACCACGCCGATCACGCCGGGCACCCGCAAGTACAACATCGACACCACGCTGGCCGCCTACACCACCGGCCTGCCGGAGTACGGCATCGCGGGCGGCTTCCCGGCGAACAAGCTGGTGCTGGGCCTCCCGTTCTACTGGCGCGGCTGGACCGGCGTGCCGGCCGGCTCGAACTTCGGCCTGTACCAGAGCGCGACCGGCCCGACGCCGGCCAAGCCGCTCAGCGCGGAGGCCGGCCTGGCCTCCTGGAAGGAGCTCAACGCCACCGCCGCCAACACCCACTGGGACCCGGTGACCGAGTCGTCCTGGGTGTACGACGGCACCAACTTCTGGACCGGTGACACCCCGCAGGCCATCCAGGCCCGTGGCGCGTACGCCAGGAGCAAGGGTCTGGCGGGCCTGTTCGCCTTCGCCCTGGAGAACGACGACGCCTCGGGCTCGCTGCTCAACGCCATGAACAGCAGCCTGCACTGACGCTTCGCCGGCTGATGCCGGAGGCCGCGCGGATCACTTCTCGACCGTGATCCGCGCGGCCCCTCCGTCTGCCGGGCCGCCCGGCCCGGTCAGCGCTCCGGCACCGGGTCGACGCCGCCACCCCGGCGGGCGGCACCCGGGCGGCAGCTCAACAGCCGGCCGACGGTCAGCCGCGCACCGCGCACCGCGCCGTGCCGGTGCAGCGCCTGGACGGCGTACGTCGAGCAGGTCGGCGTGTACGGGCAGCAGGCCGGCCGCCCGGGGCTGATCTCGGTGCGGTAGTGGCGCACGGCCCCGTACAGCACCCCGGCCGCGAAACCGCCGGGCACCGGCGCGGCCGGGTCGACCCGGCCCGCCGCGCCGCCGTGGCGTCGGCCGCGGCCTCCGGCGAGGGCGAACCGGATACCCGCGACCGTCATCACCGGGAAGAACAGGAGCAGGCAGGGACCGTCGCAACCGCCGCTGCAGTCGAGGTTGTCCAGGCAGTCGTTGTCCTTCTTCTTCTCCCCGTGCTTGCGGAGGTAGGCCTTCCACTCCTTGCGCTGGCGGCGCCGCCTCCGGCGCTCCTCGGCGGGCAGCCACCACCAGGCGCGCCCGGGGCGCTGGGTCGTCGGGTACGGGTCGCCCTGGTGGGGCTGTCGGTAGGCCACGCGCACGGATCCTCTCGGCATGCACGCCGGGGCCGGCCCCCGACGGCCCGATCAGAGTATCGAAGGCCGGGGCCGCCGGGAGACGGGTCCGGGTGACGGGCGCGACCGGCCGGTCACTCCTTCCCGCCGCCCAGTGCCGGGAACAGGTCGGTGAACGTCTCGGTGGTGACCGAGACGCTCCGGCCGAACGGGTCGTCGAAGTCCCAGATCAGGAAGAGCAGGAAGGCGATCAGCGCACTGAACACCCCGGCGAGCAGCAACTCCCTTGCCGAGCGCCTGATCTGGAGGGCGAACACCATCCCGATCGTCACCACGGCGCCCACGATCAGGCCGAACCAGACCACGCCCGGCATGGTCGGTCCGGCGTTCTGGCCCCGCGCGTTGCGGGCGTCGTCGGCGATGCCGATCCGGTCCATGATCGGCTGGTACGCCTGGGCCTCCAGGTCGGTGGCCGGCGGACGGGTCGCGACGTCGCTGCGCAGCTTCGCGAGCAGCTCGGTGCCCCGGTCGGAGATCTCGCCGTTCTCGCGCATGTACGTCCACTCGACGTCGACCACGTAGGAGACGTAGGCGTCGACGTCTGCACGGACCTTGTCACGGAACTCGACCGGGTAGACCTGCGCCCGCTCGCTCACCTCGTGCAGCGCCTGCGCCTCGCGGAACACGTCGTCCTGCGCCACGCCGCGCGCCTCCCAGACACCGGCGAGTGCCAGGCCGAGCACGATGGCGTAGACCACGCCGATCATCATCGTCATGTACTCGATGACGTCCGGTGTCTCGTCGGTGTCCTCGTCCTCACCGGCGCGGCGGTGCCTCAGCAGCACCACCGCCACCACGACGGCACAGGCCGCCAGCATGGCGATGGCCAGCGCCAACCACTCGGACATGGGAACTCCTCTCTGGGTCGGGTCATTCGTCGGATCGGATCGGGCTGAATCGGCTCGGACCCGGCCCGTGCCGGGGTGGGAGGCACGGGCCGGGTGCACCGGGGGCGGAACGAGCCGCTGCGGGCGGCCCGGTGGTGCTCACGTCGGACCGACGCGGTGTCAGGAGCTGCCGGTACCGCCTGAGCCGCCGGAGCCGCTCGAACCGGCGGACCCGGTGGAACCGCCGGCGCCTCCGCGACCCCCCGAGCCGCCTCGGCCGGAGCCTCCGCGCGGACGCAGGGCGACCACCGCGAGCACGGCGGGCACGGTGATCACCAGCATGGTCCGGGTCGGCGCGGCGCCGTGGTGCCGCTCCGGGGCCTGCACCGGTGGGGCCTGCGGGATCCGGACGGGCTTCACCGTCGGGGCAGGGCGCACCGGCTCGGGGGCCGGGCTCTGCGGTGCCTGGGTCTGCGGTGCCGGGGGCGGTGGTGGCGTCGGCGCGGGCGGGCGGGGCGCCGGCGGGGGCGGCACCACCGGCTGTGCGGTGGGCCGCGGGGTCGTCGGCCTCGGCGTCGGTACCGGGGTGGGCACCGGCCGCGGGGACGCGGGCGGCGTGGTGGGCCGCGGCGTCGGGGAGGGCGGAGCCGGGGGCGGCACCGGCGCGGGGGTCGGCGGCGGTGTCGGCACCGGGGTGGGTGTCGGGGTCGGGGTGGGCTTCGGGGTCGGGGTCGGGGTGGGTGTGGGAGTCGGGGTCGGGGTGGGTGTCGGCTTGGGCGTGGGCGTGGGCGTCGGGCACGGATGGCTGTGCGTCGGCTTCGGTGGCCACGGCTTGGTGGGCCAGGGTTTCGGCGGCCATGGCCTCGGGGTGGGCGAGCCCGGGTGGTGCGACGTCCCGGAGAGGTCGACGGTGACGTCCACCTCCACGTCGACGCCGACCTGGACGTCCACTCCCCCGTGGCCGACCCCCACCGAGACGTCCGTCCCGGTGGAGACGCAGGTGCTGACGACCGGCCCGTGCGGGCGCCCTCCGCCGTGCTGTCCCGAGGTCCTGGCGGCGGCCGAACCGCTCAGCAGCGCGCAGAGCGCGGCCACCCCGGCCGCCGCTCCGGCCAGCCGGATCCGCCGGGCGCGGGAGGTGCCGGCGCCGATCGGGTCACGGCTGCGGGTGACGCCGTCACGCCGGGTACCGCCGCTCGCAGCGCCGTCTCTCGCAGCGTCGTCTCTCGGAGTGCCGTCGCTCGCGGCGGTGGGGTCCGCGGTCACGACTGCCCGTCCACCGGTATCCGTCGGGGCGGCTGGGACTGGGGCATGGGCTCCATGCACCTCTCGTGTCGTCAGGTAGGTCGGACGGCGCCGGAAGGGGGCCGACACCGGACGGCCCGCCTCGGGGGGCGGGCCGTCCGGTACCAGGTGAAACGATCATGCGGGCGGCCCGTCACGGCCGGACCGGGCCCGGTCGCGAGCCCGGGGCCCGGGTCACGGCCGGACGGGTCGTCACGACGGGTCGTCACGACACGGTCGTCACGGCACGGTCGTCACGACGGGGCCGCCGCGTCGAGGCGGGCCGGGCGCCCGGCGCCACGGATCAGCGGCGGCCGTGCGCGACCTCGACGTTCTCCAGCACGCCGACCGCGTCCGGCACCAGGATCGCGGCCGAGTAGTAGGCGCTGACCAGGTACGAGATGATCGCCTTCTCGTCGATGCCCATGAACCGGACCGAGAGGCCGGGCTGGTACTCGTCCGGGAGGCCGGTCTGGTGCAGGCCGATGACGCCCTGGTTGTCCTCGCCGGTCCGGATCACCAGGATGGAGCTGGTGTTCTCCTTGGTGATCGGGATCTTGTTGCACGGCAGGATCGGCACCCCGCGCCACGCCGGCACCTGCTGCCCGCCGAGGTCGACGTGGTGCGGGTAGATCCCGCGCGAGTTCAACTCACGGCCGATCGCCGCGATGGCCCGCGGGTGGGCGAGCAGGTAGTCCGGGTCGCGGCGGCGGCTGAGCAGCTCGTCCAGGTCGTCCGGGGTGGGCGGGCCGGAGTGGGTCTGGATCCGCTGGGCGAAGTCCGCGTTGTTGAGCAGACCGAACTCCGGGTTGTTGACCAGCTCGTGCTCCTGGCGCTCGCGCAGCGCCTCGATGGTCAGCCGGAGCTGGTGCTCGATCTGGTTCATCGGCTGGTTGTAGAGGTCGGCGACCCGGGTGTGCACCTTGAGGATCGTCTGGGCGACGCTCAGCTCGTACTCGCGCGGCTTGAGCTCGTAGTCCACGAAGGCGCCGGGCAGCTCGTACTCGCCGTGGTGGCCAGCCGACATGGCGATCTCGGCCTCGCCGCGCTCGTTCTGGCGCTGGAGCGGGAGGGCGAGGAAGGCCCCGAGGTGCTCCTGCAGCGCGGGCGAGCCGTCCCGGATCGCCTCGAAGTCCCGGCGGGGCAGCGAGAGGACGGTACCGGAGGTCACCGTCCTGGCGGTGAACTCCCAGACGGCGTCGGCGTCGAGGACGGCGTGCTCGCCGAAGCGGTCACCGTCGGCGAGCACGCTGACCACCGTCTCGTCACCGTACTTGCCGGTGCCGATCTGGTTGATCTTGCCGTGCGCGATCAGGTAGATCCGGTCGGCGGGCGCTCCGCGCTCGGCGAGCACCTCACCCGGGCCGAAGTCGCGCTGCTCGCAGCGGTCGGCCAGCGCGGTGAGCACCCCGTCGTCCTCGAAGCCGCGCAGCAGGGCGAGTTCGCCCAGCTCCTGCGGGATGACCCGGACCTCTGAACCGGTCTTGATGAACTCGACCCGGCCGTCGCCGACGGTGTAGGTGAGGCGGCGGTTCACTCGGTAGGCGCCACCGGCGGCCTGCACCCAGGGCAGCACCTTGAGCAGCCAGCGGGAGGTGATCTCCTGCATCTGCGGCGCGGACTTGGTGGTGGTGGCGAGATTGCGGGCAGCGGCCGTAGTGAGGCTCGACTGCACCACCTGCTGTGTCTCCGGGCTGGTCTCCACGGGCATCGGCAGGGCTCTCCTTCATCTGGTCAGGTCACGTCGTCTGCGCAGGTCCCGCCGACGGGGCCGCCCGGTCGGCGGTGGCCGGGTGAACGGTCTCGACGGTTCATCAGATACACGTATCGGCAAGGGTGTTGATGGCGTTCACGAAGTGGAGCGCCACTCGGTCGATCCACCGGGAACCCTAGATCACCAAGGCCCGACCGACCCCGTATGGCGGTGGAGTGCCCCCCGATAGGGTGAATCTCTCCGAGCGGAGGGTTTGAATCCGTCAGCCGGGCCCCACAACGCCGACACGTTTCTGCGCATGCGAATCGTCCAGACGTAGGAACGATTCACCTCACCCGAACGGAGCAACGCGAACGCCCGCACCCCGGCCGGCGGGGTGCGGGCGACTGGAACACGTGTTCGCCTGTCGAACAGAGTCGGCCGCCGAGGGCCGATCAGACCAGCGCGGGCTCCCCCGCGAGCTGCGAATCCCCCGCGAACCAGGGCCTCCGCTCGAACGACGCCGGCCTCAACTGATCGAACCAGGTGGCCCGTTCGTCGTACCGGGCGAAGAACGGCAGGCCCACCCGCTCCGGCTCGCGGGCCTGCAGGAACCGGCAGACGAAGACCCGCTCACCCGCGACCTCCGCGACGCCGTCCAGGCAGACCTTCCCCGGCCCGGCCGACATCACCGGCCCGCGCGCCGTCCGCTCCAGCCCCGACACCTGGCGGACCGCGTCCCGGTAGATCTCCACCGCCCGCGCCAGCGGCACCTCGAAGTAGGAGCTCGCCCCGGTGTCCCGCTCCACGAACAGGTAGTACGGCGCGATGCCGAGCCGCACCATGTCCCGCCACATCGCGGCCCAGACGTCCGGGGAGTCGTTGACGTGCCGGATCAGCGGCGCCTGGGCCCGGATCACCGCCCCCGTGGACCTGATCCGCGCCACGGCCGCCCGGACCACCTCGCCGGCCAGCTCGCGCGGGTGGCTGACGTGGGCCATCACCGCCACCTGCCGCCCGGCGGCGACCGCACGTTCGAACAGGCGGAGCAGGTCGTCGGCGTCCGGGTCGGTGGTGAACCGGTGCGGCCACCAGGCCAGCGCCTTGGTGCCCAGCCGGATCGTCCGCAGGTGCTCGGTCCCGGGACCGAGCAGCGGCTCGACGTAGCCGGCCAGCCGCGCGGTGGACATGATCAGCGGATCACCGCCGGTGATCAGCACGTCGGCGACCTCCTGGTGGGCCCGCAGGTAGTCCAGCGCGGTCGCCGGACCGGGCAGGCTCTGCCGCAGGTCCGGCTCACCGACGAACTGGGCCCAGCGGAAGCAGTAGCCGCAGTAGGCGTGGCAGCTCTGGCCCTGGGCGGGGAACAGCAGCACCGTCTCCCGGTACTTGTGCTGGAGGCCGGGCACGGGGCGGCCGTCCAGCTCGGGGATGTTCTCCTCCAACTGCCCGCCCGGGTGCGGGTTGAGCGCGCGCCGGGCGGCCGCCACCGCCTCGGCGAGCCGCTCGCGCGGGGCGCCGGCGGAGATCAGCGCGGAGATCCGGTCGAAGAGCTCCGCCGGGAGCATGTCCCGGTGCGGGAAGGTCAGGCGGTACATCGGGTCGTCGGGGACGCGCCGCCAGTCGATCAGCTCCTCCAGGACGTGGTTGTTCACCTTGAACGGCAGCACCGCCGCGACCACCGCGATCTCGTGCCGCAACCGCTCGTCCACCCCGGCGAGCTGCGGCAGCCCGGCGAGCCGGTGGCCGGGTACCGCGCGCAGTTTGGGGCGCCGGCCGGCCCCGGCCGCCGTCCCCGTGCTGCCGGCACCTGCGGTGGTGCGCGCGCCGTCGCCGGCGTCGGTGATGGTGATGTCGGCGCCGGTGGTGGTGCCGGCGGCATCGGCAGGCCCGCCGTTCACACGCTGGTCTCGTACGGTTCGCACCCGTGTCACCCTTCTCCCGGCCGCTCCACGCGGCCCTGTGGGCAGCCTAACCTTCGTGCGGTGACCATCCGTCAGAGGGCCTGGGAGCAGCGGCCGTACGGGTCCGGGGCGGGCGGCGGCCGGGCGCTTCACCGGTCCACGGGGCGGGCGGACACCCGGTCAGGGCAGCCGGCGGGGCACCCGGCCCTCGACGGCCCGCCACGCCCCGCTACGACTCGCCGCGGTCCCGGTGGTCCCGCTCGCGCCGTCGTGCCACGTACCAGAAGGTGCCCACCAGGGCGGAGAGCCCGATCACCACGAAGGCGAGCGCGGGCCACCGGCTCTCGAACAGCCGGACGTCGGCGAGCAGCAGCACGACGACCGCTCCCAGCGGGACGACCAGCGAGGCCACGGCCCGGGCGGCCGCCACCACCATCCCGGGGTCGGTGCGGGTCCGGCGGGGCCCGGACCAGCCCGCCGGAGCGCCGCCGAAGTGGAAACCCACCGCACGCGTGGCGATCCGGTCGGTGGCCCGGTTGTAGGAGGCCCCCATGTACGGCAGCCAGACCAGCGGGGCGACCGTACCGAGGAGGAAGACCACGGCCAGCAGCGCCCACCCGCCGGCGGAACGCCAACGGGACGGCGGCGGGTCCTCGCCCTCGCTCGTCAGCCCGAGCAGGCGGGCCATCCGCCGGATCAGGGAGGCGAATCCGCGGATGCGCCGGGTCCGGCGGTCCCGACCGGCGGGCGGACCGCCGGGCGCCGGATCGGGGCCGGACGCCAGCGCGCGCTCGGCGGCGGCGAGGTCGGGGTACGCCCCCTGGAGGACGAGGATCTCGGCGGCCCGGGCCGGTGCCACCGGGTCCTTCCCGGCGAGGGCGGCGAGCTCCAGGAGGAGTTGCCCCTGGGCCAGCAGCGCGCTGCAGAAGGCGAACGGCACCAGCCAGAGGAACGGCCCGCCGACGAACGCTCCCTCGGACTGGCTGACCCGCCGGGCGTGCGTGACGGCCCGGACGGCCAGCTCGCCCGTGGTCTCGTCGGGGCGGGACGCGCGGAGCGCGGCGGTCCGCCGGGCGGCCCGGGGGCCGCGGTGACGGACGGCGAAGACCGCGAGCAGCTCCGGCAGACGGCCCGGGTGCGCGCGCACCGCGCGCAGCAGCTCGACGGCGGGGGCGGCGGTGTCGGCGCCGGCCGCGACCTCGGCGCTGCGCGCGGTGCCGACGACGTCGGTGCTGTCGGCATCGGTGTTCTCGGCATCGGTGCTGTCGGCAGGAGCGGCCGCGCGGTGCGGCGCGGACTCCGCTCCCGGCTCCGCGCCCTCCGGGGTCCGCTCTCGCTCTGGGACCACGTTCGTCTCACCGCCCCGCCGTACCGCCCGACCGACCCCCGGCAGGGCGCCCGGTCCCTCGTTCCGGGCCTCACCCCAGCCTAAGACGAGTCCGCCGGTTCCCGCCGTTCGTCCGCCCGGCGGTCGTCCGGCGGTCGCCCGGCCGTCCCGGGCGGGAGGCCGGTGCGGGGCCGGTACCGACCAGGTCGGGGGCTCCGCGCCCGACCCCGTCAGACGGTCTCGAACCCGTGCCGGACCAGGTCGAAGCGGCCCGCCGCGAGGTCCTCGTCGGTGATCCAGAACGAGACGTCGGCGCACGCGCCCCGTGCCGTGTCCAGCGCGCCGCTCCCGATCTGGAGCAGCGGCCGGTGGCCCTCGGGGCGTCCGGTGTCGGTGTCGCACCAGCCGAGCACCCGCACGGCGGGCCGGGGCAGCTGGTCCGCGAGGTCGAGGGCGAGGTCGAGCGCGACCAGGAAGTCGTCGGGGAACAGGTTCTCCAGCTCGCGGTCCTGGTAGGACGGCGCGGAGAGCGCCCACGACGCCCGGACCGGGACGGCCGGGACGGCGGGTGTGCCGTGCTCGCTCGGCGGTGCCGGTCGGGGCGGCGCCCCGGCGGGCACGTGCAGGACCCGGCAGCCGCGGCCGCTGAAGTCCGCGAGCCACTCGTCGTGGAAGAAGAGCAGCAGACCCTCGGTGGGAAGCGGCCAGCGGTCGCCGGGCCCGGTCGCCCGGAACGCCGCAGCCAGTCGGGCGCAGTCCAGCTGGGCCAGGAAGCGCATCGGACGGCCGGAGAACGCGGGCCAGGCCGTCCCGGCCGGCAGCGCGGGCAGCCCTCCGAGCCGGCCCTCGTCCCTCTCACCACCACCCGTCCCGCCATCGCCGGTGACCGGCCCGAGGACCAGCGAGGAACGGAACAGCCGGTGCACCAGCGGTGCGAGCCGGTCACCGGCCCGTGCGCGGATCGCCGCCGCGACGGCCTCGGGGATCGGCGGCGCGCCCGCGCCCGGGGCGGTCGTCGACATGTCAGTGGTCACCGGTTCGGCCATGCGCCGAGCCTGCCATCCGGGTCCGACAATCCGCGGGGCGCACGGGCCGCACACGCGGCGGACCGCCGACCCGGTGGCCCACCGGCGCCCCGGGGGAAACGCCGGAGTCCCGTCAGGTGCCGGTACGGGGGCGATCGGCACCTGACGGGGGTTCCGGGCGGCCCCGGCCGGGCGCTGCGGCCCGGAGCGGGGGCGGGGCGGGGTCGGGATCAGGAGCAGGTGACCTCGTTGCCGGGGACGTTGAAGATGCCGGAGTCGGAGGCGGTGCCCGAGGCGTACTCGTAGTAGAGGTACGTGTAGAAGTCGATGCGCGCACCGTTGCCGCAGGCCGAGTCGGCGGCGATGTCGTAGGTCAGCGTGACGGTGGTGGTGGCACCCGCCGCGACCGGCACGGAGTGGTGGACCAGACCGCTGGTGGCGCCGGTGTCACAGCTGCTCACGTTGCCGCCGCAGGACGCGAAGGCGTACTTCAGGCCGGTGGCCTGGGTCGTGCCGTAGGTCGGCTGGATGGACTCGTAGAGGAACTGCACGGGGGTGTCGTGCGGGTTGGTCAGGGTCAGGGTCAGGGTGACCGAGGAGCCCGGGGTCGCCGTCGTCCTGTCGGAGGACACGGAGAGCAGGGGGGTGTCGGCATGGGCGGGGGCGGCCGAGAGGATCAGGCCGATCAGGAGGGCGAGGATCGCGGGCAGGCCGAGGCGGCTCAGGAATGATGTGCGCATGACCATGGAGCGTAGGCGGGCTGCCCCGCCCCGGTGTTCTCCTCCGCACCGGTCCGTACCGGCATATGACAGCGGAGCGGACGCCCGGAACCACTACCTTCCGGTTCCGGCCCCGCCGGAAGGCCGGACACCCTACCCTTTGCTCCCGGCCCCGCGCCGGACGGCCACTCAGAGCGGCTCCGGCAGGATGTCGCAGAGCGCGTCGAGTGCGGCCGGGTAGGCGTGGTCGGGCGGTGTGGAGTAGCCGACGACCAGTCCGTCGGAGGCCGGCATCGCCTCGGGCGTGACCAGCGGGTGCCGGTAGTCCGCGAGGCCGTCCAGGGCCAGCCCCCGGTAGGCGGCCGCCTTGAGGACCGACCGCTCCGTTCCGGGTGCGAGCCGGAGCACCGCGTGCAGGCCGGCCGCGATGCCGGAGACCTCGATGTGCGGGGCACGCGAGGCCAGCGCGGCGACCAGCGCGTCCCGGCGGCCGCAGTAGCGCCGGCGCATCCGCCGGACGTGCCGGTCGTAGCCGCCCGAGCCGATGAACTCCGCGAGCGTGAGCTGTTCCAGCGCACTCGCCCAGCCCTCACGCTCCCCCTTGGCCGCGAGCACCCGGTCGACCAGGTGGTCGGGCAGCACCATCCAGCCGATGCGCAGCGCGGGGCTGAGGCTCTTGCTGACGGTGCCGAGGTAGACCACCCGCTCGGGATCGAGGCCCTGCACCGCACCGACCGGCTGGCGGTCGTAGCGGAACTCGCCGTCGTAGTCGTCCTCCAGGATCAGTCCGCCGCGTCCGCGCGCCCAGTCCACCACGGCCGAACGCCGCCCGGCGTGCAGCGGACCGCCGGTCGGGAACTGGTGGGCCGGGGTGAGCAGGACCGTCCGGACGTCCGGGTGGCGCGCCAACTCGCCGACACGGGCGCCGCGTTCGTCCAGCGAGAGGGGCACCGTGGTCGCCCCGGCGGTGGCGAGCAGCCCTCGGTGGAAGGCCAGCCCGTACGCCTCGACCGCGAGCGGTCCGGTGGTCCGGGCGGGCAGCACGGCCCGCGGACCGTCGAAGAGCAGTCGCAGCCCGTGGGCGAAGCCGGAGCAGACCACGATCCGCTCCGGATCGGTCCGTACGCCGCGCACCCGGGCCAGGTAGTCGGCGAGGGCGTCGCGCAGCTCGCGGCGGCCCTGCGGATCGCCCGGTCCGAACGCCTCGTTGGGCGCGGCGGTGAGCGCGCGCCGCCCGGCGGCGAGCCACGCGGTGCGGGGGAAGGAGGCGGTGTCGGGCCGGCCCTGCCGCAGGTCGTGGGCGGGCTGCGGCGGCCGGGACGGCCGGCGGGCGCGGGTCGGGGGGACGGGCTCGGCCCGGTCGGCGACGGCGGTGCCCGAACCCTGCCGGGCGGTGAGCCAGCCCTCGGCGACGAGCTCGGCGTAGGCGTCGGCGGCGGTGTTGCGGGCTATGCCGAGGTCCGCGGCGAGGGCGCGGTAGGGCGGCAGGCGGGTGCCGGGGGCGAGCCGGCCGCTGCGGATCGCCTCACGCAGGGCGCCCATCAGGGCGGCGCGGCGGCTGCCGGTGACGGGGAGGTCGAGATGCAGGTCGGTACCGGACGGACCGTCGCCGGCGCGGGCCGCGCCGGCGGCCCCCTCGTCCGGTCGGTCGGCGGTCTCCCGGGGCGTGCGTCCGGCAGGACGGCGGCGGGGTGTCCGGGGCGGCTCGACCGAGATGTCCGTCATGGTCAGGCAGCCTATCGCCGGACCGGGCCCGCCCCCGGGGCCGGGCCCAGCGCCCCGCCGCCGCCCCCGGAGCGCGGCGGGGTTGCCGGGGCAGGGCCCGGAGTTCACGGGGCACCCGGCGGGAAAGGGGAGGATAGCCGGGGCCGCAGGTGTGGCCACCTGCGAGGAAAGGGGCGGGGACGGTCGTGGGCACTGGGGTGGGAGCGGTCGGGTCGACCGTGGGGACGATGGTCGGGCGGGGCCGCGAACAAGCGCTGCTGGCCGCGTTCGTGACGGAGTCGGGGCCCGGGGCCCTGCTCCTGCGGGGCGAGACGGGAGTGGGGAAGAGCGCGCTGCTCGACCACGCCGCCGCGCACGCGGCGGACGCCGGGCACCTGGTGCTCCGGGCCGCCGGGGCCGAGGCGGAGAGCGCGCTGCCCTTCGCGGGACTGCACCAGTTCCTGCACCCCCTGCTTCCACGGGCCGCCGGCCTGGACGCCGCCCACCGGGCGGTGTTCGACGTCGTCCTCGGGCGCGGCGACGGGGCGCCGCCGTCGGTGATGTCGCTGGGGATCGCCGTCCTCGACCTGCTGTCCCTGACCGGTTCCGAGCGGCCGGTACTGCTGGTCCTGGACGACGGCCAGTGGGTCGACGCCGCCAGCACCGACGTGCTCGGCTTCGTGGCGCGCCGGCTCACCGCAGGTCCGGTACGCCTGCTGGTCGGCGTGCGGTCCGAGGTCGCCTCCGGGTTCGACGCGGCGGCGCTGGCGGAGCTCCCGGTGGCCGCGCTGCCGGACGGCGACGCGGAACGGCTCCTCGACCGGCGCCACCCGGGTCTCGACCCGGGGGTGCGGCGGCTGGTCCTCGACCAGGCCTGCGGCAATCCGCTCGCGCTGCTGGAACTCCCGCCGTACGCGGGAGCGGCCCACCGGAGCGGGGGCGGTCCGGGCGGCGGGGGTGCCGCCGCCGGCGGACCGGCGACCGGCCCGCACCCGGCCGGACTTCCGCGCCGCCTCCAGCACGTGTTCGGCACCCGGATCGAACGGCTGGACGACGCGGTGCGGGAGGAACTCCTGCGCGCGGCGCTCGACGGCGCGGGGACGAGGAGCGGCGGCCGCGCCGCGCGGTACCGGATGCGGGACGTCGACGAGGCGGCGGCCTGCGGACTGCTCGACGTCGATCCGGTCAGTGGCGACTTCGTGTTCCGGCATCCCCTGGTGCGCTCGACCGTGGTCCAGCTGGCCACGCCCGGCCGGCGGCGCGCGGCCCACAGGGAGCTGGCCCGGGTCCACGGCGACGACGTCGAGCGGCGGGCCACCCACCTGGCGGCGGCGGCCCAGGGGCCCGACGAGCAGGTGGCCGCCGCGCTGGAGACGGCCGCCGAGTCGGCCACCCGGCGCGGGGGCGCGCTCGCGGCGGTCGCCTGGCTGACCCGCGCCGCCGAGTTCAGCGAGGACCGGGACGGGCGGGCGCGACGCCTGGGCGACGCGGCGTTCGTCGCCGGGCACTCCGCGCTCCTCGACCAGGCGCGCAGGCTCACCGACGGGGCGGCCTCGTCCGGCGGAGCGGCTTCGGCCGCGGCCACGGTGACGTCCGCGTACACGGCCCTCTACGAGGACGGGGACGTGCGCTCGGCGCGACTGCAGGTCGTCGCGGCGATCGGGCGGATCCGGGCGGCCGGCCGGGGGTGGGCGGAACCCGCGTCCGCCACGGAGACCCCGGGCGGGCGGCCGGCCGGGCACCCTCCGGAGCCGGGGCAGCCGGCCGAGGTGCTCACCCGGCTGGTGAACCTCCTGCTCGCCGTCAACCAGTACGCCGCCGATCCCGCGGCCTGGGAGGCCGCGCACCGGCTCCTGGCCTCCATGGGCCCACTGGTGGCACCCGTCTCGCTGATCTACCGGGACGCCTGGAGCGACGTGGTCCGCCACGGGGCCGGTGTGCACGAGCGGGTCGAGCGCGCCTTCGCCGACCTCCCCCGGCTGGAACCGTGGGACGTCACGCGGCTGGCCGTCGCCGCGTACCACGTCGACACGCTGCACCACTACGGCCCGCTGCTGCGCCGCACCGTGGACCGGGAGGTGGAGACCGGCGCCGTCGCCAACGGCATGACCATGCTGCACCTCGTCATGCTGGACCAGCTGGCCGCCGGGGCGTGGGACGAGGCCGAGCGGACCGGGCACCGCGTACTGGAGCTGACCACGGCCCACGGATTCGCGCTGTTCGCCCACCACGGCCGGGCCTACCTCGCGCTCCTGGCGGCCCTGCGCGGACAGTCCCGACGGGCCGCGGAACTGCAGGCGGCCGTCGGGCACTGGGCCCGGCCCCGGGGCGTGGGCTTCCTCCTCCAGATCGCCGACGCGGTGGGAGCGGCGGCGGCGCTGAGCGACGGGGACTACGAGAGCGCCTACCGGTACGCCGCCGGCATCACCGCTCCCGGCACCTTCGCTCCCTGCGCCCACCAGGCCTCGCGCACCCTGCTGGACCTGGTCGAGGCCGCACTGCACACCGGCCGCGCCGAGCAGGCCCGGCGGCACGCGCTCGCCGCGCGGGACACCGGGCTGCCGGCGGTCTCCCCCCGGCTGGCCCTCGTCACCCACGGGGTGCTGTCGATGACGGCCCCCGACGACGCCGAGGCCGAGCGGGAGTTCGCCCTCGCCGACGCCCACCCGGCCGGCGCGCACTTCCCGTTCGAACTCGCGCGCATCCGCCTCGCCCACGGTGTCCGGCTGCGCCGCACCGGTGGCCCCCGGGCGGCGCGGCACCCGCTGACGCTCGCCGCCGAGTCCTTCGAGCGGCTCGGCGCCGCCGGCTGGGCCGAACGGGCCCGGGCCGAACTCCGCGCCTCGGGCGTGCCCGCGCCCGAACCCGGCCCGGGCCCGGCCGCCGCGCGCCTGGCCACGCTGACCTGGCAGGAGCGCCGGATCGGGGAGCTGGCGGCGGGCGGACTGACGAACAAGGAGATCGGCGCCGTGGTCCGGCTGTCCCCGCGCACCGTCGGTTCCCACCTGTACCGGCTGTTCCCCAAGCTCGGCATCACCTCCCGAGCGGCGCTGCGGGACGCGCTGGCGGAGGGAACGGGACGGGACGGGCCGTGAGGGGCGGCAGCGGGCTCCTCCCCGCCGGCCTCCCGGGCACGGCGGACCTCCCGGGCGCGGGACGGCCGCGCCCGGGAGGTCCGTACGACCCCGCCGACGCCTAGTCGATGCGGACGGAGTTGACGATGTACGAGCGCACGTCGTTGCGGGTGCGCTCGGCGAGCGTCGAGTCGGTGGAGTAGGCGCTGACGGTCAGCCAGACGTTCCGGCCCTGCGGGACGCAGACGACGGTGGCGATCACGTTGCCGTTGCCGCCGATCACCTGGTAGTCGCCGTCCCCGGCGAGGTCCCAGACCTGGAAGCCCTGGCGTTCGAGGGCGGTCTGGGCCAGACCGAGACAGCTGCCGAGGTTGTCGTTCTTGGTGAAGGTGCCCCAGTGCGCGTACATGCGGGTCTCCCGTTCGTGCCGTGGCCGGGTGGCCGCGGGCCGCTGCCGCGGCCCGTCCGTCGAGCATCGGGCGGCCGATGTCCCGGAAACACGGGGCGGGTGTCCCGGTCGTGCCCCGTCCCGGTGCCCGGGACCGGAGCAGGACCGCGGTGTCGGACGGACAGGTGGCGCGAGAGCGGGCAGGTGGTGCGAGAGCGGGCAAGGCAGGTGGGCCGGCCGGGCTCGGTGGCTGCTGCATCGGGGTGGGGTTCCGACTGCGCTCGGGTGACCGCACGGTCGGATCATGTGGTCATCGGCGTGTCGACTGGCTATTCCTTCCCCATGACCAACACCAGGAAGTACCTGTTCGCCGCGGGCCTGAGCGCCGCGCTGGCCGTCATCTCCGCCGGCCCCGCCCTCGCCGGCGGCTGCGACGACTCCGCGCACAGCGCCCCCGCCCAAGCCGCGCCGCTCTCCTCGGCCTTCCTCGGCGGGGGCGGCGGGGGCGGGGGAACCACCTGTATCAACACCGGCGGCGCCTACGCCAGCGGCGTCGTGGCGGGCTCCCCCGGCGTGCTCTCCGGAAACCAGATCCAGATCCCGATCAGCATCCCGATCAACATCTGCGGCAACAGCGTCTCCGTGCTCTGACCCCCCTCACACCGCACAGGGCCGCGGCCCCGGCATCCGCCCGGGACCGCGGCCCTCGTCGCCCCCTCGTCCGCCCGCCCGCGCGCCCTTCCCCTACGGCACCACCGTGACCGGCCAGCGCCCCGCCTTCACCAGCCGCACCGCGACCGAGCCGATCACCCGGTGACCGGCCTGCTCGGAGGCCCCGACCACCACCGCGTCCGCCCGCAGCTCGTCCGCCAACCGCGCCAGACCCGTGAACGGGTCGCCCCGGACGGTCAGGAAGCGCCAGTCCAGCCTCCAGACGTCGCGGTGCCGGTGCTCGGCCTCGCGCAGGGCGTCGAGCAGCTCGTCGGCGATCTCCCGGGTGGTCTCCTCCACCGCCGCGCCCGCGAGCGCGGTGGCCGCACCGAGCACCGGCTGGATGTACGCGACCGCCAGGGTGGCGTGCTGCCGCCGGGCCAGACCGGCCGCGTAGGCGGTGGCCCGCCAGGCGGAGTCCGATCCGTCCAGCCCGGCCAGGATCATCTTGGGGCCGTCCGTCCCCAGCTCGAACCCGGTGGGCGCGACCGCCGCCCCCGGCTCCCCGGCCCCCTGCCCCACCTCGTCGAAGGCCTCCGCGTCCCGCCGCTCATCGCTCTCGTTGCTCATGGCCCGAGGCTATGCCGAGCACTCCCGGTGCCTGCACGGGGCACGGCGGGTGAGGGCTGTGGTGCGGGCCACCCGGAGGCGGGTGACCCGCCACCCTTTCCACCACCCCCGGCAGAGACACCGTCACCCACCGTCGACCATG
>NZ_JBEXNT010000064.1:0-52259 GCF_040611255.1 Kitasatospora sp. NPDC002965
GGCGGGGGGGGGGGGGGGGGGGCGGGCCCGGGGGGCGGGCCGGGGGGGGGGCCCGCGGGGCGGCGCTTCGCCGTGTCGGGCCCGCGGTTGCGGGCCCGAGGAGAGGAGCCGGCGCGATGGCCGGTCTGGTCCCTGGAACGTCCCGGCTGCTGCGCGCGGGGATGGGCGCGGCGGCGGTCGGTCTGCTGCTGATCTACAACTCGGTGGACACGGTGTCCTCCGACGAGTCGGAGTCGAGGCAGGCCGCGCCCGCGGCGGCCACCGCCCCCGTCTCGCCCGGCGCCGCGCCCACCGACTCCCCGGCCGCGGCGCCCGCCACGACGGCCGCGGCCGGACCCGCCAAGGCGTCCGCGCCCGCGGCGCCCCCGCTGAAGCGGTCCAAGCCGACCCGGCTGAGGATCCCCCAGATCGGCGTGGACGCCCCCTTCACCGAACTCACCCTCGGCCCGGACAGCCAGCTCGGCGCCCCGCCGCCGGAGGACAAGAACCTGGTCGGCTGGTACCGGGACGGCGTCTCCCCCGGAGAGCGCGGCGCCTCGGTGGTCGCCGGGCACGTCGACACCACCAAGGGGCCCGCCGTCTTCCTGCTGCTCAGCCTGCTGATGCCGGGTCACAAGGTCGAGGTCCAGCGGGCCGACGGCACGATCGCCGTCTTCTCGGTGGACTCGGTCGAGACCTTCGCCAAGGACGCCTTCCCCGACCAGAAGGTGTACGGGAAGACGCCGGACGCCCAGCTGCGGCTGATCACCTGTGGCGGCGTGTACGACAAGAAGCGCCGCGACTACCTGGACAACGTGGTGGTCTTCGCGCACCTGGAGTCCTCGCGCAAGGCCTGAGCCTCCGGCCCGGGTGCGGCGAGGACGGCGACCGCCGGCCCCCTTCTCCGAAGAGGGGCCGGCGGTCGCCGTCCTCGCGCGGACCGGACCGGCGGTCAGCCGCGGACGGTGGCCTCGAAGGCGTGCAGGTAGGGGTTGACCGGGCGGACCTCCGCGACGGACAGGCCGGCCTCCTCCATCAGCCGGACCAGGCTCGCCTCGGAGTGCTTCGCACCGCCGACGTTGAGCATCAGCAGGAGGTCCATGGCGGTGGTGAACCGCATCGACGGGCTGTCGTCGACCAGGTTCTCGACCACCACGACACGCGCACCCGGCGTGGCCGCCGCGACCACGTTGGCCAGCGTGCGGCGGGTGCTCTCGTCGTCCCACTCCAGGATGTTCTTGATGATGTAGAGGTCGGCGTGGACCGGAATGGCCTCCCGGCAGTCGCCCGGCACCAGCCGGGCCCGCCCGGCGAAGGCGCCGCCGTCCCGCAGCCGGGGATCGGCGCCGGCGACCACCTTGGGCAGGTCCAGCAGGGTCCCGTGCAGGGTCGGGTGCTTCTCCAGCAGGCTGGCCAGGACGTGGCCCTGGCCGCCGCCGATGTCGACCACCGAGTCGATCCCGGTGAGGTCGAGGTAGGCGGCGAAGTCGGCGGCCGACTGCCGGCTGGAGGTGGTCATCGCCTTGTCGAAGACCTTCGCGGAGTCCCCGGCGTCGCTGTGGAGGTAGTCGAAGAACTCCTTGCCGAACAGCTCGGGGAAGACGTTGCGGCCGGAGCGCACCGCCTCGTCGAGCTTCGGCCAGGCCTCCCAGGTCCACGGCTCGGTGCACCAGAGGGAGATGTAGCGGAGGCTGTTGGGGGCGTCCTCGCGCAGCAGGCGGGACATCTCGGTGTGCTCGAAGCGGTCGCCGCCCGCCTCCTCGAAGATGCCGTAGCAGGTGAGGGCGCGCAGCAGACGGCGCAACTGCCCGGGTTCGGTGCCCAGCTCGGCGGCGAGGTCGGTGACGGTGGTGGGCGTGTCGCCGAGCGCGTCGGCGACGCCGAGCCGGGCGGCCGCGCGGACGGCGGCGGCGCAGGCGGCGCCGAAGACGAGCTCCCGCAGGCGCATGGCGGCCTGCGGGGTGGTGGCGGGTGCGGTGGTCATGTGCCGTCTCTCTGCTTTCTGCAGGGTTCTGCGGGTTGCTGCGGTCTCTGACGGGGGCGAACGAGGGTCTTCGGGGTGCCCGCCGCGCCTCCGGGGCCGGGGGGGAACCGGGGCCGGAGGCGCGGCGGGTGGGGTCGGGCGGTGTGCGGGCCGGACCGGGCACGGGCGGTGCGCGGGCGGCGGGGCCGGTCCGGCCGGATCAGCAGTGGCCGGCCGGCTCGGAGACCGCGCAGTGGTTGCGGGCGAAGGCGTTGTCGGTGCCGGTGTCGCGGTCGGCGAGGTCGGCCGGGCCGTTGCCGACGACGAGGTTGTCGGCCACGGTGTTGCGGGCGTTGGCCACGCCGACCACGCTGTGGACGAGCACGATCCCGCCGGAGAACGGCGAGGCCCCGACGTTGTCGCGGACCTGGTTCTCCGTCACCGTGGTCTCCTCGGCGCCGGTCAGCACGATCCCGGCCCCCTGGATGTGGTCCAGGCGGGGGTTCGGCGGGCAGTAGCGGTTGTTCGCGACGACCCGGTTGCGGGTGACGGTGAGCGCGCCGGCCCGGGGCACCCCTTCGTCGCCGACGACGAAGACGCCGCCGCAGTTGCCGTGGATCTCGTTCTGCTCGACGCTCAGGTCGCGCAGGCGGCGGACGGTGACCCCGATCCGGTTGTCGGCGAGCAGGTTGCCGCTCACCACCGTGCCGTCGGCGGAGAGGGCGCCGCCCTCGCTGTCCACGGTGTTCGCGAGGAAGACACCGGACTGGCCGTTGCGGGTCGACTCGTTGGCGGTGATCACGCCCCGGGTGGACCTCTCCTGGCTGATGCCCTGCTGGCCGTTGTCGTGGACGTGGGTGGCGCGGACGGTCATGCCGTCGGTGCCGGTGGCGTTGATCCCGTTCTTGCGGAAGCCCGTGACGGCGAGCGCCTCGACGGTGACGCCCGTGAGCGGCCGGTCGTCGGCACCGACCACGCAGAGGCCGTGCCCGGCGGTCGCACAGGCGGCAGCCGTCTCGGGGACTCCTGCCCGGGCGGTGTCGGCGGGCAGGATCACGCTCTCCGGGCCGGCGCCGCGCAGGGTGAGACCCGGGGTGGCGATCCGGACGCTGCCCCGGTACTCGCCGGGGAGCAGCTGGACGGTGTCGCCGGGGTGGGCCGCGTCGACGGCCTGCTGAATCGATTCTCCGGGCCGGACCAGGTGCACCCGCCCGGCGGCCTGGGCCGGGGCGGCACCGAGGGCGGTGAGGACGGTGGTCAGGGCTGTCGTGGCGGCGGCGGTGGCCGCGGCGAGGTGGTGGACCCGTCGCGTGGGCATGAGTGGTGACCTGCTTTCTGGCGCGCTCGCGGGGGGACGCCGGCGCGGTGACGCGGTGTGGGCGGGGGATGACGGCCGGTGGGTGTCGGCCGAACCGACGCTAGGTGCGCGCCGGTGCCCCCGCCACCAGGGTTGGGCTGCCGGACTGACGGAGCGTCGGACCGGGGCCGTGCCGGAGCGGGGAGGCGACGGATGCCCGGAGCGGACCGGGAACGGCGTCGCGCCCGGCCGCAGGGTGCGGTCGGGCGCGCGGGGCGGGCGGGCTGAGGGGGGCGGGCGGGCTGAGCGGGGCGGGCGGCAGGGGCGGCGGTCCCGGGGTCGGAGGCACGCCGGTGAGGGGTGGAACGGGGGCGGGGCCGGAGCAGGGGCGGGGCGGGCCCGGCGGTCGAAGCGTCAGCCGGCGGGTGCCCCCAGGCGGACCGGCAGGGCCGCCAGGTGCCAGGCGACCGGGTTGGGGCCCCGTTCGACCGCGGTGGGGGCGACGGCGAGTGCCAGCTCCGGATACATCCGCAGCAGGGCGCCGAACGCGGCCACCGCCTCCTCGTGGGCGAGTACCGCGCCGATGCAGCGGTGGGCGCCGTGGCCGAATCCTAGGTGGACTTCGTGGTGCGGCGCGGCGGCCCGGCAGAGGTCGAGCCGCTCGGGTTCGGCGAAGACCCGGGGGTCGTGGTTGGCGCCGGCGAGGATCGGCATCACGGCCTCGCCCTTGCGGATCAGCGTGCCCGCCAGCCGCAGGTCCTCCGTGGCGTAGCGGGGCAGCGCACCGAGCGTCGGACCGCACCAGCGCATCAGCTCGTCGACGGCGGCGGGCAGCCCGGAGAGGTCGGCGCGGAGCCCGGCGAGCTGCTCGGGGTGGGCGAGCAGCGCGGCCGTGCCGTTGCCGATCAGCGTGGCGGTGGTCTCGTGGCCGGCCACGATCAGGTTGAGGATCAGCGAGACCGTCTCGACCGGGTCCAGGGCCGTGCCCTCGGCGGCGGCCAGGTGCGAGACGAGGTCGTCGCCGGGCTCCGTCCGTCGACGGTCGATCAGCTCCCGGGCGGCGGCGACCATCGCGCGCAGCGCCTCGTCCAGCCCCTCCCCGGCGCCCCGGCCGAGGTAGGAGCTCCAGGTGCGCCACTGCGGCCGGTCCGGTTCGGGGATGCCGAGCAGCTCGCAGATGACGGTGACCGGCAGCGGGTAGGCGAAACGGGCGACGAGGTCGACCGTGCCGTCGGCGTCCGCGTGCTCGCGCAGGGCACGGGCGTGCTCCTCCGCGAGCCGCTCGATCCGGGGGCGGAACCGGCCGACGGTGCCGGCGGTGAACGAGGGGTGGACCAGCCCGCGCAGCCGGCGGTGCCGGGCGCCGTCCGCGTCGAACACCCCGGCGCGCAGGTACCTCTCGCACTCCGGGGGCAGGCCGCGGGCCCGCCAGACCTGCTCGGTGCGGTGGGCGGGCGTGGCACCGGGCACGTTCGCGACGTCGTTGACGAAGCGCGGGTCGCCCAGGACGGTGCGGACGTCCTCGTAGCGGGTGGCGATCCAGACCGGGTCGACGCCCGGGACGGTGCCGCGGGCGAGCGGGGCCCGTTCGCGGATCCGGGAGAAGACCTCGAACGGGCGGCGCACCAGCTCCGCGTCGCGCAGGTCGACCGTCTCGAACGGCCCGGCGGCCCCGGTGGACTGGGTGGCCCCGGCGGACTGGGCGGGCTCGGCAAACTCGGCGGGCTCGGTGACGGTCATGGGAGCCTCCCTCGGGCCTCGGTTCTCGCTGCTCCCACGGATAGTGGCGGGCCCTGCAGCGGCCTGTCCGGCTTCCCGGCCCCGATTCACTCGATCGAGCAAGAACGAGGCAGTCCCCGGAGGGACCGTCCGTGCACGACGACAGTCCGGCACCGGACCGCCGGCGGCCCGCGTGACATGCTCGGAGCCATGGACACCGCCACCACCACGACCGTCGCACCCGCCGAGCCCGCGGCGGGGGCCGTCCCCCCGTTCGGCGCCCGCCGCAACCCGGTCGGCGCCCATGTGCCGGTGGCCGCGCGAGGGCTGGCCGGGACGGGCCTGGCGTACGCCCGGCGGGTGGGCGCGGAGACGGTGCAGGTGTTCGTGGCCAACCCGCGCGGCTGGGCCACTCCCCCGGGCAACCCGGCCCAGGACGCCGAGTTCCGGGCCGCCTGCGCCGAACAGTCGATCCCGGCGTACGTGCACGCGCCGTACCTGATCAACTTCGGCTCGGACAATCCGGCGACCCGGGAACGCTCGGCCACCTCGCTGCGCCACTCGCTGCTGCGCGGGCACGCGATCGGCGCGCTGGGCGTGGTGCTGCACACCGGTTCCGCGGTCGGCTCGGCACCGGGCGGCGGCTCCCGGCGCGACGAGGCGATGGCGCAGGTCAGGGAGGACGTCCGCCCGCTGCTGGACGAACTGGACGCGCTCGGCGAGGACGCGCCCTGGCTGCTCCTGGAACCGACGGCGGGCCAGGGCAGTTCGCTCTGCGCGCGGATGGAGGACCTCGCCGCGTACGTGGACGCGCTGGACGGCCACCCCCGGGTCGGAGTGTGCCTGGACACCTGCCACGCCTTCGCCGCCGGTCACGACCTGGCGGTACCGGGCGGGGTCCGGGAGACGCTGGACGCCTTGGTCGAGGCCGCCGGCCCGGGCCGGCTGCGGCTGATCCACGCCAACGACTCGGAGGACGTGGTCGGCGCGCGCAAGGACCGGCACGCCAACATCGGGGCCGGCCGGATCGGCGCGGAGCCGTTCCGGGAGCTGTTCGAGCACCCGGCGACGGCGGGCGTCCCGCTGGTGGTGGAGACCCCGGACCGCAAGCACGGCGGCGACGGCACCGGCCACGCGCTGGACATCACCGCCCTGAAGGAGCTGCGGGCCCGGGCGGCCGTCCCGGCGGTCTGATCCACCGGGCGCCGCATACCCGGCGAAATCCGTGCGTGACGGGGGGAACCGCCCGGGGCCGCAGACGGTCGTCCTCGGTGTGAACGCAAACGAACAACGGATCGACCCGGTGCCCCGGCCGCTCGGCCGCCGGCGTCTCCTGCTCAGCGCCGCCGGGGGCGCCGCCGCGCTCGCCGTCGGCGGAGGAGCCGGCTGGTGGGCGCGCCGCGACGCCGACACCGGCCACCGGCTGTGGAGCCGGACGCACACGGGCGGCCGGATCGCCCTGCCCCCGTCCCCCCGGTCCTCGTTGTACCTCGCGGGCCTCGACGGGACGGTCGAGGCCCTCGACCTGCGGACCGGGGCCGCGCGCTGGAGCACCGCGATCGGCTTCCGCAAGCCCGCCGACCCCTCGTACGGCTGGCCCGTCGCCGCCGGTGACGGACTCGTCTGCGTGGCCACCGACTCCCAGGTACAGGCCCTGGACGCCGCGTCCGGGACCCTCCGGTGGACCGCGGAGGCACCGGAGGCACCGGAAGGTCCCGGGTCCGCCTCGGTCCGGGGCACCGCGGTGGACGGCGGCGTCTTCGCGACCTACGACGACCGGCTGCACGCCTACGACACCGCCACCGGCGCCCACCGCTGGAGCACCACGACGGCGGGCGGGTTCGCACCCGTCGTCGCCGGTGACACGGTCTACCTCGCCGGGGACGAGGAGAGGATCACGGCGGTCGACGCGAGCAGCGGCGAGCGACGCTGGGAACAGCGCGCCGTCGGCGGGCTGGGCGGCAGGCCGGTGGTCCACCAGGGCGTCGTCCACCTCACCACCGCCGACCAGCAGGCGCCGTCCGTCCTCGCGCTGGACGCGGCGACCGGCCGGGTGCTCTGGCAGCGCGCGCGGTTCGGCCACTGGCTGCTCTCGCCCTCCTCGGTCGCCGACGGCACGGTCTGCCTGAGCCGGAGCGACCAGGTCACCGCACTGGACGCCGTCACCGGGGAGACCCGCTGGACCGCGCAGGTGCCGCCCGGCCTGGGCGCCGGCACGAGCAGCACGACCGTCGCCGACGGCATGGTCTACGTCGCGCTGAACGACGACCGGCTCCACGCGCTCGACCTCGCCACCGGGCGGTTCCGGTGGCGCGACGAGCCGTCCTCCTTCGGCACCCAGTACACCGACCTGTCACTCGCCGCCCACGACGGGGTCGTCTACCGCGGCAGCCGCACCGGCGTCTACGCGGCGGCGGCCTCGCCGACGTGACCCGCGGACGGACCGCGGCGTAACCCGGGCTGCCGAGGAGCGGAGGCGGTGGGAGGCTGGAACGACTGACGCCTCACAGGCTGGGAGTTTCCGATGAGCCCGTCCCGGAGACTGGCCACGCTGCCCTGCGGCCGCCGCAGCAAGTGGGTGGTGCTGGCCCTGTGGCTGGTCCTGCTGGTGGTGGCGGGCCCGCTGGCGGGCAAGCTCACGGACGCCGAGGACAACCAGGCCTCCAGCTGGCTGCCCGGCAACGCCGAGTCCACCCAGGTGCTCACCGAACAGCGCGCGTTCCAGCCGGTGGACACCGCCCAGGCCGTCGTGGTCTACGAGCGCCCCGGCGGGATCACCCCCGCCGACAAGGTCGAGGCGGCCCGGGACGCGGCGGCCTTCGCCTCGACCCCGCACGTGCTGGGCCAGGTGGTCGGGCCGGTGGAGTCGGCGGACGGTCAGGCCCTGCAGACCATCGTGCCGATCGACATCGGCACCGGCGGCTGGCAGGACCTCCGCCCCGCGGTGGACAGCCTGCGGGACACGGCCGCCGCGGACAGCCTCGGCATGACCACACACGTCACCGGCCCGGCCGGGATCGGTGCGGACCAGGCCGAAGCCTTCGCCGGCATCGACAGCACGCTGCTCGCGGCCACCGTCAGCGTGGTGATCATCCTGCTGCTGCTCACCTACCGCAGCCCGGTCCTCTGGGTGCTGCCGCTGTTCTCGGCGGCCGGGGCGCTGGTGGTCTCGCAGGCGGTGATCTACCTGCTGGCCGAGCACAGCGGACTGACCGTCAACGCGCAGAGCGCCGGCATCCTGATCGTGCTGGTGCTCGGCGCCGGTACGGACTACGCGTTGCTGCTCACCGCCCGCTACCGGGAGGAGCTGCGCCGTCACGAGGACCGGCACGAGGCGATGGCGTTCGCCCTGCACCGGGCCGGGCCCGCGATCCTGGCGTCCTCCGCCACCGTGGTCGCCTCGATGCTCTGCCTGCTGATCGCCGAGATGAACTCCACCAGCGGACTCGGTCCGGTCTGCGCGATCGGCGTGGTGGTGGCGCTGGCCGCGATGACGACCCTGCTGCCGGCGCTGCTGGTGATCGTCGGACGCTGGGTGTTCTGGCCGGTCAAGCCCGCGTTCGGGACGCCGGAACCGACCCGGACCGGCCGCTGGGCGCACGTGGGGGCGTGGATCGGGCAGCGTCCGCGCAAGGTGTGGATCGGCACCTCGCTGGCGCTGGCGGCCTGCTGCGTCGGCCTCGTCTCACTGAACGTCACCGGTCTGAGCACGGCCGGCACCTTCACCGGCAAGCCGGACTCGGTGGTCGGCCAGGAGGTGCTGGAGCAGCACTTCCCCGCCGGGACGGGTGCGCCGCTGACCGTCATCAGCACGGCCGCGGAGGCCGAGGCGGTCCGCGCGGCGACACTGGCGACGGCCGGGGTGGCGTCCGCCTCGATGCCGAGGGCGCACGAGGGGGAGGCGCTGTTCCAGGCCACGCTGGCCGACCCGCCGGACAGCCCCGCCGCCGAGAAGACCGTCGACCGGGTGCGGGACGCCGTCCACGCCGTGCCGGGCGCCGACGCCAAGGTGGGCGGCTCGACGGCGGTGATCCTGGACGCCGGACGGGCCGCGACCGCCGACAACCGGACGATCATCCCGCTCGTGCTGGGCGTGGTGCTGGTGATCCTGGCACTGCTGCTGCGAGCGCTGACGGCGCCGCTGGTGCTGGTCGCCACGGTGGTGCTGTCGTACGCGGCCGCACTCGGGATCAGCGCGTTCTTCTTCGAACACGTCTTCCACTTCGAAGGGGTGGACCACGCGTTCCCGCTGTTCGTCTTCGTCTTCCTGGTGGCACTGGGGATCGACTACAACATCTTCCTGATGACCCGGGTGCGGGAGGAGTCCGCGCATCGCGGCACCCGGGCGGGGGCGGTGGCCGGGCTCGCGGCGACCGGTGGGGTGATCACCTCGGCCGGACTGATCCTGGCGAGCACCTTCGCGGTGCTGGGCACCCTGCCCGTCGTCGGGTTCGCCGAGATCGGGTTCGCGGTGGCGCTGGGGGTGCTGCTGGACACGCTGGTGGTGCGGTCGGTGCTGGTGACGGCGGTGACGATGGATCTGGACCGACACATGTGGTGGCCGAGCAAGTTGGCCAGGCAAGTTCCTCCGCCCAAGGAGGAGTTGGCCAGACAGCTTTGAGTTACCGATGAGTTCATATGGTTATCGTTCACTGTCTTGCCGGACGTGGCCCGTCCCGCATTGACTGCGGTCATGCCAATTCCCTCCACGCGCCGCCCGGGCGCGCGCCTCGCCGCGGCCTGCACGGCCGCCGCCGCCCTGCTCGCCCCGCTCGCCGCCGCACCGAGCGCCGGCGCGGCGACCACCGCCCCCGGGTCCACCCCGGCCGCCACCACCGCCGGGGCCGCGGCGGTCCCCACCGTGCCGGCGCTCAAGGTGCTGACGTACAACGTCTTCCTGATGAGCAAGAACCTCTACCCCAACTGGGGCCAGGACCACCGGGCCAAGGCCATCCCCGCCGCCGGCTTCTTCCAGGGCCAGGACGTGGTCGTCCTCCAGGAGGCCTTCGACAACGCCGCCTCCGACCAGCTGGTCGCCCAGGCATCGGCCGCGTACCCGTACCACACCCCCGTCGTCGGCCGCTCCACCAGCGGCTGGGACGCCACCTCCGGCAGCTACAGCTCCAGCACCCCGGAGGACGGCGGGGTCACGCTGCTCAGCAAGTGGCCCATCCTCCGCAAGGAGCAGTACGTGTTCAAGGACGCGTGCGGGGCGGACTGGTGGTCGAACAAGGGCTTCGTCTACGCCGTGCTCAACGTCAACGGCCTGCGCACGCACGTGATCGGCACCCACCTCCAGTCCACCGACACCGGCTGCTCCGCCGGCGAGCCGGCGGCCGTCCGGGCGGCCCAGCTCAAGACGATGAAGTCCTTCGTCGACGCCAAGAACATCCCGGCCGCCGAGCCGGTCATCCTCGCCGGCGACCTCAACATCGACTCGCACGGCACCGAGTACCCCTCGCTGCTCGCCAACGCGGGCGTCGCCCCCGCCGACACCCGCACCGGCTGGGCCGACTCCTTCGACACCGCCGACAACTCGATCGCCGCCTACCGCTACCCCGGTGAGCCCAACGAGGACCTCGACTACGTCCTCTACCGCGCCGACCACGCGCGCCCGGCGACCTACGGCAACACGGTGGTCCGGTTCCACAGCTCGCCCTGGACCGTGAGCAGTTGGGGCAAGAACTACACCTACACGGACCTCTCCGACCACTACCCGGTGACGGCCGGCTAGCGACCTCCGCCGCTACGGCGGGCCCGCTCCGGCGGCCCGCCGTACCGGCCCGCCGGCCTGTCGGGCGGCCGGCCCGCCGGGCGGCCGGGCGCTCAGCGCGTGCTCAGCCCGCGCCGGTGAACCGCCGGTAGGCGACGGCCAGGGCGGCGTCCAGCGGCCGGCCGCGCACGGTGATCCCCGTCGGGCCCAACTCGTCCAGCACGGTGACCGGTTCGCGGCCGTCGTCGACGGGGGGCGGCACCCTCCCCTGCCAGAAGGTGTCGAGGAGCTCGGCGAGCGGACGCTCCCCCGATGCGGATCCCGGTGCGGATCCCGGTGCGGATTCGGACACGGCTGCGGATCACTCCCCGATCACGTCGGCGGACAGGGTGAGCAGCTCACGCAGCCGCTCGGTGGGCAGTTCGGCGAGCCACTGCTCGCCGTCACCGACCACGGCGTCGGCCAACGTCCGCTTGGCCGCGATCAGTTCGTCGATCCGCTCCTCGACCGTACCGACGCAGAGCAGCCGCCGGACCTGCACCACCCGGCGCTGCCCGATCCGGTGCGCGCGGTCGGTGGCCTGGTCCTCGACCGCCGGGTTCCACCACCGGTCCAGGTGGATCACCTGGTTCGCGGCGGTCAGGTTGAGCCCGGTGCCGCCGGCCTTCAGCGAGAGCAGGAAGACCCGCGGCCCGCCCGGCGACTGGAACCGTTCGACCAGCTCGTCCCGGCTCGCGCGCGGCACCCCTCCGTGCAGGTACAGCACCTCCTCGCCCAACCGCCGCCGCAGGTAGGGCCGGAGCATGCTGCCGAACTCCGCGTACTGGGTGAAGACCAGCGCCCGGTCGCCCTCCGCCAGCGCCTCCTCCAGCACCTCCACCAGCCGTTCCACCTTGCCCGACCGGCCCTCCAGCGCCGTCCCGTCGTGCAGCAGCTGCGCCGGATGGTTGCACACCTGCTTGAGCCGGCCGATCGCCGCCAGCACCGCGCCCTTGCGCTCCACCCCGCGCAGCCCGCCCAACCGCTCCAGCAGGTCGGCGACCACCGCCCGGTAGAGGCCCGCCTGCTCGGCGGTCAGACCGCACCGGACGGTGAACTCCTGCTTGGCGGGCAGGTCCTGGACGATCGACGGGTCGCTCTTGCGGCGGCGCAGCAGGAACGGTCCGGTGAGCCGCCGCAGCCGCGCCGCGGCGTCGGCGCTGCCCGCCTGCTCCACCGGGATCGCGAACCGCTCCTTGAACCCCTCCGCGGTACCGAACAGCCCCGGGTTGGCGAAGTCCAGTACCGCGTGCAGGTCGGCCAGCCGGTTCTCCACCGGCGTGCCGGTCAGCGCGATCCGCGGGCCCGAGCGGAGCGACCGGAGCGCGCGGGACTGCCGCGCGGACCGGTTCTTGATGTGCTGCGCCTCGTCCGCGACGATCCTCCGCCACGGGATCCGGCGCAGCTCGGCGGTGTCCCGCTGGACCAGCCCGTACGTGGTGATCACCAGATCGGCGTGGTCGGCGGCCGGCCCGGGCTCGGCCCGGTCGGCGCCGTGGTGGACGTGCACCCGCAGGCCCGGGGTGAACCGGGCGGCCTCCCGCTGCCAGGTGCCGACCATCGTCATCGGGCAGACCAGCAGGACCGGCCCGGTGGCGCCGCGTTCCTTCTCCAGGGCCAGCAGCGCCAGGGTCTGCACGGTCTTGCCGAGACCCATGTCGTCGGCCAGCACGGCGCCGAGGCCCAGCCGGCCCAGCGCGTCCAGCCAGGCCAGTCCCCGCCGCTGGTACGGACGGAGCGTCCCGGTGAACCCGGCCGGCAGCACCGGCACCCGGTCGGCGCCGCCCGGCCGCCCGGCCAGCAGCTCGCCGATCGGCCCGGTGGCGTGGACGGCCGTCACCGGCAGGCCGTCGACCACGGCGCCGTCGTCCACGGCCAGCCGCAACAGCTCGGCCGCCGCCATGACCCCGCTGCCCCGCTCGGCCAGGAACCGCACGGCGGCGGCGAGTTGGGCCGCGTCGACCTCCACCCAGCGACCGCGCAGCCGGACCAGACCCTGCTGGGCGGCCGCGAGCTCGGCCAGCTCCTCCTCGGTGAGTCCCAGTTCGCCGATGGCGAGCTGCCACTGGAAGGCCAGCACGGCGTCCCGGTCGACCTGGGCCGTCCGCTTGACCGCGCCCGGCCCGTCGCCGGGCGCACCCGCGGTGAGCACCAGGCCGAGCCGGGGCCGCCGCTGCCACCAGGCCGGGAGCAGCACGCCGAAACCGGCGCGGGTGAGCGCGGGCGCGCCGTCCCGCAGGAAGCGCAGCGCGCCCTCCCGGTCGAGGTCCGCCCCGGCCGGAAGCGGCCCCGTCAGCACGGCGCGCAACGGCGGGTGGACCCGGGCGGCCCGCTCCAGCTCGGCGAGGAACGCCTCGGCCGGGTCGGGGACCAACCGGGCCAGCGCCTCGTAGGCCGGGTCCGGATACCCCGGCCGCAGCGCGGCGGCCGGCACCACCAGCGACGGCCGCTCCACCGCCTGGACCATCAGGTCGAGCCGCCAGGCGTCGGCGACCGCCCCGCCGTCGGGGTCGTCCGGATCGGGACCGAGCGGTTCGGCGAGGCGGAACCCGAGCCGGACCGGAGCGTCCGCCGGCCGGGCCGCCTGCCAGCCGGCCAGCCGTTCGGGCAGGCCGTCGGGCGGTGGTCCGCCCAGGCGGCCGTCGGGCGAGTGGAGCGCGGCGAGGAACGGTTCGGCGGGCGGGTCGAGATCCGCCAGGGCCGCGCGGGCCTCCTGGTCGACGAGCGTGCCCAGCACCTCGGCGAGCAGGGCGGCGGCCGTCGGGGCCGACGTGGTCGGGGTCGGAGTGGTCGGAGTGGCCACGGCGCTCGGGGTGGGTCCGGCGGGCCCGGACGCGGTCGGGGCGGCGCCGCCCGCCCGGTGGTCCTCCGCCCGGCAGACCGGCGGGCACCCGTCGACCAGCGCCGTCACCTCACGGCGGGCCGGGGCGTCCAGGGCGGGTCGCCAGCGCGCGTACCACTCGCCCGCCTCCTCGGCCGGCGCAGGCACCAGCCGCCCCCGCCCGACCAGCCGCCAGGCGAGGTCGTGGACGGCCGCCAGCCAGCGCACCGACGCGCCGTACGCCAGCTCGGCCGACGTACCGTCCGGGAGCCGGACGGTCGCACCCGGCCAGTGCGGATCGTGCAGGGCGCCGAGCAGCTGGGCCGCCTGCGCCGGATCGAACAGCAGCGTCGGCACCCGCCAGGGGGCCAGCCCGATCCCCCGGGGCGCGGCACCGACCGGCAGGTCCGGCGACGGCACCGGGCGCCCGGCGAGCGAGGGCAGCAGCAGTCCGGTCCACCGCTCCGACGCCTGCTCCGCCAGCCACCCCACCCCCGGTCCGACCCCGCCCAGCAGCCGGACCACCTCGTCCGCCGCGCACGCGAACGGATGCCCGCCCCGGCCCCGCTCCACGGGGCCGCGATCACCCCGGTACGCCGCCGCGTCCTCCACCCACACCGCGAGCCGGCCGTCGGCCCGCCAGAGTGCGTGCAGGGCGTACATCGGCGGACGGAGCCTCTCGGAGGGGGCGGCGGGGGTACGGGGCCGTACGGGAAGGACGGACCTCCCACCCTAGCCCGCCCCTCCGACAACACCCCCGATCGGCAAGCGGGGCGGCAACCCGGACGGCGAGCGGGGCGGCGAGCGGGGCGGTGCCCGCGGGCCGGGCGCCCGTCGGCGGACCCGGCCCGGCCTCCACCCGGATGCGTCACCACGCCGCACCACGCCGCACCACGCCGGAAAGGACGCCCGGGAACGGTTCACCCGGCAGCGTCATCTGCGAAAGGATGCCGTCGTGCACAACGCGTCGAGCCGGTCGGAGAGCCCCGAACCGGATCAGATTCCTCTACGGCATCGGGACCACGGTCGCTGAAGCGCCGTCGATCCCGCCATGCCCGATCACCCGAGAGAGCTACGCTCACGTGACTGCTCCTGGAAACACCCGCACCGCCGGCACCTCGTCGGCCGGCCCCGCCCCGGCGGACCCCGCCGAGGAGGACGAGGCCGTCTCCTTCGCCCGCCGCTTCCTCGCCCGCGGTCCGGAGAGGCTGCTCGCCGAGGACCGCACGGATCGCCGGCTCCGCCGGACCGTCCGGCGGCACTGGGGACCGGCGTTGGACGCCTACCGTCTCGTCCTCGCGGCGGTCCTCGACCTGCAGGGCGACCTCCACGCGAAGTGCTCCGCCGAGGCGGCCGCCCGGCAGGACGCCGGGTTCGAGGCGCTCTCCCGGTTGCAGGCGCGGGCCGTCCAACTGGCCAGGGACGTGCACGACGACCTCGACGGCGGATTCGTCGACACGGCCTTCGCCCGCTGGCGGGGCCTGCACGAAGTGTCCGTGATCGCGCAGGTCCTGGCCGAGTTCGGCCGGGTCCCCGCCTACACCGACCTGTCCGAACGCTTCCTCCTGCACGACATCGTCCACAACGCCGGCGACGCGCGGCTCTACCAGGAGCACTACGAGAAGCTCGGCTGGGAGTCGCTCTCCACCGACACCATCGCCAGGATCGAGGCGACCCGCGACGAGCTCGTGCACCAGTTCGGCGAGCACTACGCCTTTCCCTACGGCTGGGCGATCGGGCTGCCGGGGATGGAGGCGGGCGTCAACCAGAACGCCCTGTACCGGCTGGCCGAGATCCACCCCCTGCACCCCCTCCACCGCTGGTCCGGGCACTTCGTCCAGTCCGACGCCAGGAGCGCCGCGTTCACCGTGGTCGACCTGGCCGAGGGCGTGCGGCCGGTGGCCAGGACCACGACGTCCGGACTGGACGGGCCGGCCTGCTGGGCCATGGACTCCCTGTTCCGGTGCACCGCGGTATTCGCCCTCTACGCGCCGCCGGCACCTTCGCCGGACCTGCTCTGCGTGGGCAACACCGGTCGGCTGGACGGGATCGAGATCCTCATCGACCACGCGGCGCAGCTGTTCGCCGCCGCCGACGTCGCCGAGCGCCGTGCCACGGCACGGAACCTCGCCAAGCAGCGGACGAGACCGCACGAGCCGGCCGACGCGTTCGGCTAGGGCGCGGCCGGGGCTCTGCTCCGGACCGCGTCGGGGGCCGGCCGGGGTGACCGGCCGGCCCTCGTCGCGGGTCAGGGGGCGGCGGAGCGCTGGGCCGGGACGGACCGGTCCCGCTGGAGGTCGAGGAGTTCACGGAACAGCCCGCCGGGCCGGGCGGCGAGTTCGTCCCAGGTCCCCGTCTGGACGACGAGGCCCTGATCCATGACGACGACGCGGTCGGCGAGGCGGGCGTTGGCGATGTTGTGGGTCACCAGCAGGATGATCCGACCGGGCGCGAAGCCGCGCAGGGCGTGCAGGATGCGGTGTTCGGCGCGCGGGTCGAGGTCGGAGGTCGGCTCGTCGAGGATCAGCAGACCGGGGTTGAGGGTGGTGCGGTAGAAGGCACGCGCCACGGCCGCACGCTGCCAGCCCCCACCGGACAGTTCGGCGCCGCCCATCCAGCCCTGGGCGAGCAGGGTGTGCCAACCGGACCGCAGCCGGGCGACGGTCTCGTCGAAGCCGGTGTGCCCGGCGGCCCGCCGGACCTCCGCCAGGGTGGTGTCGCCGACCGGCCGGGGTCGGCCGGCCCGGTCGACCGGGTCGGCCCGGTCGGCCCGGTCCGGGTCCTCGGTGCGCTCGGCGTCACCGACGTGTCCGAGGTGGATGTTCTCGGTGGCGTTCAGCGGCCAGCGGGCGAACTCCTGAGGGACGCGCGCCACCCGGCGCCACAGGCCGTCGGCGTCGAGCTCCTCGATCGGCACGCCGTCCCAGGTGATCCGGCCGCCCTGCGGGAGGTAGAGACCGGAGATCAGCTTGAGGAGCGTGGACTTGCCGCTGCCGTTCTGGCCGATCACCGCGACGATCTCGTCGCGACGCAGCGTCAGGCTGACGCCCCGCAGTGCCGGATCCTGCTGCTCGCCGGGGTAGGCGTAGCTGAGGTCGGTGACGGCGACCGTGGCCGGCGCACCGGGGACGACGGTGCCCCGCCGGATGCGGTGGCCACCGGCCTCGTCGAGGAAACGGAAGTAGTCGTCCAGGTAGAGGCCCATCCGGTAGAGGCGGGCACCGTTGCCGACCACGCCCTGGATGCCGCTGCCGGCGGTGCGCAGCGCGAAGGTGGCGGAGCCGGCGGCGGCCAGCCCGATCCGGTCGGAGGCGACCAGGTAGAGCAGGGTGCCCCAGACCAGCGCGGCGCCCGCGCCGGTGCCGAACGCCGCGTACAGGGAGACCCGGGTGGCCCGGCGGACGGCCCGGTCGGTGGCCACGGCGATCCGGTCCTCGGTCTGCCGGTACTTGTCGAGCATGAACGGGGTGACCTGGTCCGACCTGACCTGGTCGGCACGGCCCTTGTCGATGAGGAACCAGCGGTAGACCCGCAGCGCCGCCCGCTCCTCGTTGGTGCCGACGGAGGCGAGGTAGTGGATGCGGGCGGTCCGCACGGCGGCGACGCCGGTCGGCACCGAACCGAGCAACAGGAACGGGACCAGCCACGGGTGGAGGGTGGCGAGGACGCCGGCCGCGGCGAGCAGGCTCACGGCGGAGGCGATCACGTCCTGGGCGTTGGAGAGCAGGTCGGGCGTGGTGGCGGCGCCCCGGTCGGCGGCCTCCCAGCTCTCCGCGTAGGCGGGTTCGTCGTAGGCGGCGAGCTCGGCGGCGCAGCCGGCCTCGATCAGTGCGAGGTCGGCCTCGCGGTTGATCCGGGGCGACACCCGCCCGGAGAGGCTGGTGACGGCGATGGCGAGGACGGCGCGCAGCGCGACGGAGGCGGTGAGGACGGTGAGGGAGGGGGCGGCGTCGCGGAGGTGGTCGGTGACGGGCCCGGGGACGAGCAACGCGTCGAGGGTGCCGGTGGTGAAGTAGAGGGCGAGGGCGCCGAACACGCCGGACAGGGCCTGGCAGACGAGCAGCAGCACGGTGGCGGAGCGGTCCGCCCGCCACGCGAGGGAGAGCGCCCTGCGGACCAGGTGCGGCAGACGCCGCACCATGGCGAGGGTGGAGATCGACGCGCCGGCCTTGAGCCGGTTGTCGCCGTAGAAGCGGGCGCGGAACTCCTCGGAGTGCTCCGGCCCCCCGCCGTCCTGCCGGTCGGTCAGGCCGTCCTCGGTCAGGCCGTCCTCGGTCAGGTCACCGTCGGTCGGACCGTCCTCGGTCGGACCGTCCTCGGGCCGGTCGCGGTCGGGCCGGTCATGTTGCGCGTGGGACTGCGTCACGTTGCTCCCTGGGTCGTCTGCCGGTGCGGCACGGGCGACCCCCTTCCCGCCGCCGGTGGGCGCGCGGGAGCGGCAGCCAAGCCGGGCGGCTCGGCTGCGGACGGGTGGGGTCTCGCCGGTGCGGTCCCCGATCCTGGCAGCGGTCCACCGGGCTCCTCGGCGTGTCCCGACGGCACTCACTCGATCCGGCGAAGTCCGTGTCGGCATCGGCGAGTTGGTGGCGATCAAGCCCTGCGCCCCACCGGTGCCGCGGCCACGCACCGGTGCCGCGGCCACGGGAGACGGACGCCCGCGGCACCGGGCTCCCGCGCGTCAGGCGGTGCTTCCCGTCGCGCCCGGGGCCGCGAAGGCGCGACGGAGTTCGGCGGCGGGGCCGCCCGGATCACCGGCGGGCAGGCGCGCGGCCAGGTAGCCGTCCGGGCGGATCAGGAAGGCAGCTCCCGCGCCCGTCCCCGCGTCCGCGCCGTCGCGTGCGCCGTCGCTCGGGGCGTAGGCCGCCCGGAACGCCCCGGCGGCGTCCCGGACGTACGGGAGCCGCAGACCGTCCGGCCGGGAGTCCGCCCCGGCGGCCAGGACCACGTGGACGTCGAGGAGGCCGTGGGCCGCCGAACGCGCGGCGGCCGCGGTCCCGTGGAGTCGTTCCGCCGGCGCTCCCGCGTCGGCGTACAGCAGCAGGGCGTGCCGGGGGCTGCGCAGCAGGTCGAACAGGCGCTGCGGGAAGGCGGTCAGCGGCCGCTCCAGCCCGCCGCAGTCCGGCGCCCGGTCACCGGCGAGGGGGCCGTGGCCGCCGCCGGGCGGGGTCAGCGGTCCGCCGCGGTAACCGACCAGCAGTTGGGCCTCCCGGAGCAGCAGGGTGGTCAGGTCGTCCGGGTCGGCGTCGAAGCCCGCCCGGGCGTGGCGCACCGTGCGTCCGACGACCTCCTCGCCCACCGCGTGGCGTTCCGCGTGGTAGCTGTCGAGCAGTCCGTCGGCGGCGATCCCCCGGACCGCGAGGGCGAGCTTCCAGGCCAGGTTGTACGCGTCCTGGACCCCGGTGTTCATGCCCTGGGCACCGGTGGGCGGGTGGATGTGGGCCGCGTCGCCGGCGAGGAGGAGCCGGCCCTCCCGGTAGCGGTCGGCCAGCCGGTGGCTGATCCGGAAGACCGACGACCAGCGCAGCGCGGTGGCCGTGGTGGGCTGCGGCGACAACCGGTCGAGCACGGCCTGGATGTGCCGCAACTCCGGTGCACGGCCGCGTTCGAGACCGTGAGCGACCTCCCCGGACGGCGCGGAGGCCAGCTCGGGCGGGACGAGCATCGACATCCGGTACCGCCGTCGGCCCGGCAGCGGTATGCAGACCAGCAGGTCGTCGGCGACCCCGTCGGCGTCCAGGTGGGTGGCGCGCACGCCGTAGCCGTCGGGGAGGTCCCAGTCGACCTCGACGTCGCCCAGCATGTACTGCTCGGGGAAGGCGTCGCCCTCGAAGGCGATCCCGGCCGCACGGCGCACCCGGCTGTGCGCGCCGTCGCAGCCGACGACGTACCGCGCGGCCGCCTCCCGCGGCCCGTCCGGCGTGGCGAGCGAGACGCGGACGTGGTCGTCGCGCTGCTCCAGGTCCAGCAGTTCGGTGCCGCGCTCGACGGTCGTCCCGTAGCCGGCGAGGTGGTCGGTGAGCAGCCGCTCCGTGGTGTACTGCGGGAGCGCGGCGAAGCGGTACGGCACGTCGGCGGGCAGGTCGAGGTCGATCCGCGGGCCGGGCTCGCCGTTCACGAACATCAACTGGCCCCGCATCGGCACGGCTTCGTCGAGGACCTCGCGGACCAGCCCCATGGCGTCCCAGACCTCCAGGGTGCGGGGCTGGATGCCGACCGCCTTGGCGTACGGCTGCGGGGCGGGCAGACGGTCGACGATCCGGCACTCGACGCCCCGGCGGCGGAGCTCCGCGGCGGCCGTCAGTCCGACCGGCCCAGCCCCCACGACCAGTACCTCGGTGTCACCCATGACCACTCCTCGGTGCCGGGAGCACACGCGTCCGTGGTTCCAGGCTGCCCCGCCCGCACGCGGACGCGCCACTCGGCCCGGCGCCGCGGCCGTCCGGCCCCCGCCGGCGGCCCACCGGCCCGGACCGGCCCCGGGCACCCCCGGCGGGCCCGGCCGGTCCGGGACCCGCGGAGAGGTTTCCGTCGTGTCACGAAACCACCACAGCCGGACCCGGCGTGCGCCGCTCCTGCCAGAATCGTGACCGCGGACCGGCTACCAGGGGGAAGCATGGACCACACGCAGTCGGACCCGGCGACGGACGACGACACGGCAGCCGGGCCCCCCGAACCCGGCCCACCGACCGCGGGGCGGCACACCACCAGTACGCACTTCGTCGGCATCGGTGTGGCCGCGTACCGGGAGGGACTGCCGGACCTGCCCTCGCCGGTCCGGGACGTGACCCGCCTCGCCGCCGCGCTCCGCAAGGTGTGGCAGGGGCCCGCGGCCCGTACCGGCCACACCTTCTCGACCACCCTGCGCACCGACCCGACCTCCCGGGACATCGCCGAGCTGCTCGCCGGCGCGGCGCTGCCGCCGCACAAGATCCCGGGCCCGGCCCGGTCGTCCTACCTGTTCGTCCTGTGGAGCGGCCACGGTGACCTGGCCGGTGACCGGCTGCTGCTGGCGACGGCCGACACCGCCGTCACCGCCTCCGGGTGGGACCCGGCGGTCGAGGCCAGGAGTCTGGTCGCGTGGGCGGCCGCCGCCGGCGCCCGGCAGCTCCTGCTGGTGGTCAACTGCTGCTTCGCCGGGGCCGTCACCGGGCTGGAGGAGGTCGCCGACCGGATCGCCAACGCGGTCGACGAGGCCGAGGGCGCCCGGGACTTCCTCTGGATCGGGCTGCTCGCCGGCGCCGACACCGGACAGCGTGCCGCGGACGCCCTGATGACCCACCACCTGCGACGGGTCCTGGAGAAGGGTCCGGCCGAAGCGCGCCGCGGCCGGGCCCCCTGGCTCGCCGGCCAGCCCATGGTGTCCGCACAGGACGTCGTCGACGAGCTGATGGACGGCTGGTCGCAGGACGTGGGGCCGTACTCCGCCCAACGACCGGTGTTCCGCCCCAACCTGCAACGGCCCGACATGCGCCACCGCGACCGGACCGAGTGGATCGAGATGTTCCCCAACCCCCTGTACCGGCCCGGCACCGGCCCTCAGGTGGTCCAGCACCTGCTGGAGGCGGCGCGCGGCTCCGGCGTCCTCCCCGCGCAGACGCTGTTCAGCGGACGGCGGACGGAGGTGGAGCTGGTGGTCGGCCGGGTCCGGTCGGGAGTGCCCGGGCTGCATGTCGTCACCGGCCCCGCCGGCACGGGGAAGTCGGCGATCGTCGGACGCGTCGTCAGTCTGTCCGACCCCGCGGAACGGGACCGGGTGCTCGCCGGGGGCCAGGACCTCGGCCATGCCGACCCCGGAGCCGGCTCGGTGCACGCCAACGTGCACGCCCGTGGGCGTTCGGCCGACGACCTCGCCGCCGAGCTGGACGACCAGCTGATCGGCGCCGGGATCATCGACGCCGCCGACGACGGGGAGCCCCGCACCTGCACGGCCCTGGTCGCCGCGGTCCAGGCCGCCCGCACCACGAGGAGGCCGCGCGACGACGGAAACGGCGGAGGCGACGACGGGAACGACGGGAGCGGTGCCGGTTGCCCGGTGATCGTCTTCGACGGCCTCGACGAGGCCCGGACGAGGCGGACCCGGACCGCCAACGACACCTGGCGCCGCGACGCGTTCGACATCGCCGATCGGCTCGTCCTCCCGCTCGCCGAGACCGCCACCGTCGTCGTGTCGACCCGCGACCTGCCCCGGGACGACGGGCCCGGCGAGGATCTGCTGCGCCTCCTCTGCGGCGCGCGCCCGCCCGCCCTGGACCTGGCGGCCGAGGAGTATCTCGCCGGGGCGGAGGAGGCCGTCCGGGGCTACGTCCGGCGCCGGCTCACCGGACTGCCCGGACACCCGGCCGGACCGGGCGGCGCGGCAGGACCGGACGGCCCGCTGTCGGCCGCCGACGCCGACCGGGTCGCCGACCACGTCCTCGCCTCCGTACCGGCCGACCGTACGGGCGTGTTCCTGCTCGCCCGTGTCATCACCGACCAGCTGGCCGCGCGACTCACCGGTCCCGTTCCCTCCGGCCGCGCGCCGGGCGCCGCGACCGACGCGACCGACGCGGACAGCGCCGGTGACCGCACGGCGGCCCGGCCGGACTGGCTGGACCGGCTCAGCGGCAGCCTGGAGGAGGCCGTCCGACGCGACCTCGCCGACGTCGCCGCCCCCACCCGAGACGCCCTCGCCGCCGACCCGCCCGCCCACGCCCGGCTCCTGCTCACCGCACTCACCTGGGCCCTGGGCGCCGGCTTCCCCGAGGCCGAGTGGCTGAGCGTGGCGAGCGCGATGGCCCGCCGGCGCGAGCTGCTGGCCCCCGACGACCGCTACCGGACCGAGGACGCCGACTGGCTCCTCGGCGCCCTCGGCCGCCACGTCACCCAGGACGTCCTGGACGATCCTGCGGGAGGGGTCGGCCCCGCCGTCTACCGCATCGCCCACCAGAGCGTCGTCGACCTGCTGCACCCGCCGTTCAGCCCGACCCGGGCGGCCCCCTTCGACACCGCCGCGCAGGAGGTGTTCGACGCGCTGTTCGCCGAGGCCCGCGACCGGATGGCGGACGGTCGGTCGCTGATCGAGGCCCGCTACCTCTGGCTGCGGCTCAGCGACCACGCGGCCCGGGCCGGCGAGGACGGCGTGGCCGGGATCGCCGCGCTCGGTGAGATCACCGAGAACCTGATCAGCCTGGCCGTCACCGCCGGCACGGTGGCGGAGCAACTGCTCGACCACGGCTTCGGGGACCGCGCCGCGGCGATGTACGACCTCGCGATCGGCAGCTGGCGGGCCGTCGCGGCGTCGGACCCGTACCCGGGAGTCCGCGGAGCGCTCGCCGAGACACTGGAGAACGCCGCGTCCGGTGTCCTCATCGGCGGCGGCGCCCCCACCGCCTACCTCGCGCTCATCCAGGAGGCCCGCGAGCACTTCGAGTTCGTCGTGGCCGAGCTCGGTCTGTCGGCCGCGGGGAGCGACCTCGCCCGGGTCCTCGCCAAGGAGGCGGACCTGTGGACGACCATCGACCCCCCGCAGGGCCGAGAGCCGGCCGAGAAGGCGCTCCGGCTCACCCTGCACCGGTCCGCGGCCGACCTGCGGCTGATCGCCCTCGCCGCCAAGATCGCGGTGGAACAGTCCTGCGGCACACCGGAGAACGCCCTGAGTGCGCTGCGGGAGGTCCTGGAGCTGACCAGGCTCGGAGGCCCGCCGTCGGACGGCCCGGCGACCGTGCCCCCGGCACCCTCGGGGGCACCGACCGGCTCCCCCGAGCCCCACGGGGCCGGCGAACTCCTGGACGACGACGTGGAGGCCCCCGACCCACAGACCACCATCGTGCTGAACCAGGCCGCGACCGTCCTGTACCGGCTCGGCCGGTTCGCCGAGGCGGAGACGGCACTGACCCGGGCCGTCGCGGGCTGGCGGGCCATGGCCCGCACGACGCCGGAACGCGTCCGGTGGCCGATGGGTGACACCCTCGGCGTCCTGGCCGCCGTCCGGTGTGCGCGCGGTGACGCCCGGCGGGCCGTCGAGGCCGGGCGGGAGGCGGTCGAGCTGCTCGACGTGCCCCACCGCGACGAGGGGGCGAACGTCCTCCTGCTGGCCAAGGCCGAGGCCAACCTCGCCGAGGCCTACGCCCACGACGGCTCCGCCCGCGAGGCGATCACCGTGGCCACCAGCGCCGTCGGACGGCTGCGCCCGCTCGCCCCGGACCAGCCGGGCGCGGCGGTGATCCTGACGGTCGCGCTGTTCAATCTCGCCGGCGGGTACGCCATCCACTCCGGGTCCTCCACCGCGGCGTCGACGAGCACCGAGGGGCTCCACCTCGTCCCCCTGGCACTCGCCGACGAGGCCATGGACCTGCTGGACACCCTGGTCGGAGCGGATCCGGTGCGCTTCACCTCGGACTGGCTGACCGGGGCCGGCAGTTACCTGGCGGTCTGTCTGACCCTGGGGAGGCCGGAGGACGCCCTGCCCCGTCTGGAGCTCGTCCTGGAGACCGCCCGGCGCCGGTACACCGGCGAGGGCGACCCGGACCCGGCCGTCTTCGTCAAGGCCCTGCGCCACGTCGGCGAGGTGCTGGAGGACAGCCGTCCGCGCGGCGACGGAGCCGAGGACACCGCCCGGCGGCACACGATGCTGGTCCGGGCCGTCTCCTGCACGGAGGAGGCCGTCGAGGTGCTGCGGAGCTGGGCCGAGCGGGAACCCGACGCCGTCGCCGACCTCTGCGAGGCCCGGTTGGACCTGGCCCGTCTGCTCCGCCTGCTGGCGGCCGAGTGGCAGGAGACCCGGCCCGGCGACGCCGAACGGGCCGAGAGCCTGGAGACCGAGACGCTGGAACGTCTCCGTACCGCCCGGGCAGCCGAGCCCGACCGGTACGCCGACCAGCTCGCCACGGCCCTCGACTCCCGCGCCCGCCGGGTCCCGCAGGAGGAGGCCGTCGACCTGCGCGGCCAGGCGTTCGAGCTGCTGCTCGGGCTGGTCCGGGCCGACTCCTTCGACGACACCACCCAGCGCACCCACGCCGTGGCGGGCCGGCTCGCCGCCGACCTCGACGCGCTCGGCCGAGGTGCCGAGGCGGCGGTCGTCTGGGAACGCCTGGCCGCACAGCCGTCGCCGTTCGCCTTCACGGCCCGGTTCCGTCAGGAGGGCTGGGACACCGCCGCCTGCGTCGCCTACCTCGTGGAAACCTTCGCCGCACCCGGGCTCACCGACCAGCTCGCCCTGGAACTCCTCCTGGCGGCCCAGCAGTTGCGAGTCGACGACCCGGAGGAGTTCGACCGGCACTGGCTCGAACTCTCCGGCGAACCGCCGCCGCCCGGCATCACCGAACCCGTCGACCTCGACCAGGCCTCCCTCCTCGAAGTCTGGCTGCTCCAGCCCACCCTGGAGGCTCAGCACGACGTCCTCACCCGACATCCCGAGCTGCTGGGCCCGGAACTCGACGAGGTCGTCGCCGACCTGCCGGACGTCATGGCCCGCCCCCTCGCACCCGGCGTCGCCCCGCTGCCGATCCCGGTACTGCGCGGGCTCCGGTGGCTGGCCCGCACCTACGGCGTGGCCGAGAGCGCGGCGGGCGCCGTCCGGGCGCGGATCGAGCGGTTCCTGACCGCGCCGCCCGCCGAGCAGTTCGCGATCATGGAGGAGGACGGCCCGTTCCTCGTCGGAGTCGCCGACACCCTGCTCCCCGAGGAGCCGAACTTCTGGCTCGCGGAGCCGGGCCTCGTCATCGCCTGGTGCCTGGTCGCACTGGAGCGTACGGAACACCCCGGCCCCGACCCGGGGTGGCGGCGACGCGCAGCCGCGGAACTCGCCGATCCCGGCGGCCTGATCGATCTCAGCCGCGAGTCGCTGCTCGGCGCCGTGGACGGCCGGCCGGCCTTCGCGCTCGCCATGATCGCCCACCACACGGCGGACGACGAGTTCTACGGCGGCGTCGCCCTGCTCTTCGCCGCCATGGGAGGGATCCTGGCCGGCGTGTGGGCGCCCGACACCTGGGCAGCCGCCTTCACCGACGCCTTCCGCACGCTCCCCCCGGAAGCCGCCGCCGTCATCCGGTCCGACCTGCGCGCGCTGGCCGCGTCGGACCCACGGTTCGCCGCACTGGCCGAGGCCGACGGCGAGGCGGACAGCGGGGCCGCCGCCGGCGTCGAGGGGGACCGATGACGAATGCGGGCACCACGCCGAACGGTCACCCCGGCACCGCACCGCCACCGTCCGGCCCGCCCGGCACCCCCTCCGCCGCCCTGGACCAGCAGTGCCTGATCGGGTACGTCTTCACCCCCGCCGACGCCCCGGGGCTGGCCCGGATGGCCGAGCTGTGGGCCGACGCCGTCCGGCACTGGCCCCTGACCGCCGGACCGACCGGCACACCGGCCGTCCGACCGGGCGTCCCACCGGCCGTCCCACCCGCCGACCCCCCGGCCGCCGACGGCGTACTGTGCCTCGCCCCGGCCCGGCCCGGCACACCGGGCCTGCATCAGATGCTGCTCCGCCGCTACCGCGACCGGCTCTGCCTGGCCGTCACCCTCTCCCCGCCCCAGGGTGACTGGACGGCGCTGTACGAGCAGTGGCGCCGGGCCGTCCCGGGCGACCACCCCGCCGAACTCGGGCAGGCCGTCGTCCTCACCGCCGTCACCCCCCTCGCCGGCCCGCCGACCGCGCCCTCACCGGCCACCGCCCCTTCGCCGACCGCACCGGCCGCCGCAGGCGCCCTCCAGGACGCCGTCCTCGCCGCCCTGCCCGGCACCCCGCCGACGGCGCCGACGGCCCTCGCCGTCACCCCCGGCCCGCTGCCGGTGTTCGAACCCCCGCCCGGCGGTACCGTCTCCGCGCCCCGCGTGCTCGCCGTCCTCTGCGCCCCGGGCCAGGAGGCCGAACTCGACGGCTGGACCTGGAGCGACGGCACGGCCGCACTCACCCCGCTCGCCCGGTACCTCCTGCACGCGGCCGGTCTCCGCCGCCTCACCACCGCGCTCGACACCCGGCAGACCCGGGCCGACGCCGTCGCCGCCGACCTCGAACGCGCCATCGCCGCCCTGCACGCCCTGCTCGCCGGGCCGTCCACCGACGACCTCGTCCCGCACGGCCGCCACCTGCTCGTCCGCACCCGGACCGAGCTGCTCAGCCTGGTCACACTGCGGACCAGGCTCGCCCAGGACGCCCGCGACGCCGAGATCGTCGCCCACAACCTCCGGGTCGCCCTCGGCGCCCGGCACACACCGGGGCAGGACGCCACCGACTACGGCTTCGGGGCCGACCTCGCGACCGCCGCCCGCCTCGCCCACCGCGCCCAGGACGGCGCCGCCTGGCTCGCCTCCGTGGAGGAGCGCACCCAACTGATCGTCGCCGCCGCCGAGACCGCCGTGGCCGAACAGCTCCGGCTGCGGTCCGAGCGGGAGTCCCGCCGGTTCGAGCAGGTCACCCGTCGGAACACCGCGATCGTCGGCTCCCTCCTCATGCTCCTCGCCGCCGTCCAGTCGCTCCAGTACGCCGTCCCGCTGCCGGGCCGCCTCAAGCCCGCCGTCATCGCCCTGCTGGCCGCCCTCGCCCTCCAGCTCTCCCTCACCACCCCACCGGGAGTCCCGCGGCGGACCCGCTACTCCGTCGTGGCACTCGCCGTCACGGCCGGCACCCTCGCCTGGTGCGCCGAGGGCCTCGGCGGCGCCCTCCTGCACGCCGCCGTCAGCCCGGGCCGCAGCCTCACCGTCGCCCTCGGCGCCGCGCTCTGCGCCACGGCCGCCGAACTCCTGCGCCGACGCGGCCGGTCGTCACGGCCGCCCCGTTCCTCTACTCTCGGCCCATGACGGCCAACCCTCCCACCCCGCTCGCCACCCGCATCGGACCAGAACTGGCCGAGGAAGCCGAGGAGTTGCTCGACCTCGTACGCCTCTGGCAGCTCCGCGCCTGGGCCGAGGTCGACGGCCTCCTCGCGGAGGTCGAGGCGGCCGTCGCCGCCGGCGACCGCGTGACCGTCGGCCGCCTCCTCAACGCCCTGCGCACCAAGGCTCCGGAGATGGCCGTCCAGGAGGTCAACGACCTCCGCCCGATCTCCGCCGACAGCGCCGAACGCATCGACCGCATCCTCGTCAACGACACCACCCCGGACAACCCCGCTCCCCCGCCCCCGGCCGCCTGACCCCGGCCGCTCCCGCCGGCCCCGCGTTCACGAGGCCGCCGCGACCGTCGCCGGCCGGTACGAGGCACTCCGCCGCCACCGTGCCGCCGGATCGGCGCGCCGGTCGGCAGGGGCCGCCCGTGACCCGTTCGGCGGAAACCCGAATGCATCATCTGGCAAGCAGCAGAAGGCTTTTGAGCCTACGGTGCGGTTCGAGGGGGCTTCCAGACGAGAGGTGAGCACTGCCATGGCAGGAAAGTTCGAGCTGTACACGGACGAGAGCGGCATGCACCGGTTCCGGCTCAAGGCGAGCAACGGCACCGTCGTGGTGACGGGCGACCCGCAGGAGAACCGGGACGACTGCATCAAGAGCATCGAGTCCCTCCGGAAGCTCGCTCCCTACGCGGAGCTGAAGGAGGCGGCCGCCCGGCCGGCCTGAGCGCCCCGGTAGGCCCCTCGGCGGGCGGGGACGCGGGTCGGCGGGACAAATCGCCGACCCGCGTTCGTTTGTACGACAGATCCCTTTGGCCACGTGCACGCCGGACCCGGACAGAACTCAGGCATGCGTGTCGTCATCGTCACCGAATCCTTTCCCCCCGAGGTCAACGGCGTCGCCCACAGCGTGCTGCGGACCGCCGAGCACCTGCTCCGCCGGGGCCACCAGCCGCTCGTCGTCACTCCGGCGCCCGCACGCGGCGCGCAGAGCCCGTCACACACCTTCGGTGCCGGTCCGGCCCTGGCCGACCTCCCCGTGGTGCGGGTCCCGTCCGTCCCCCTTCCCGGCTACCCCCAGGTCCGGATCGCACTGCCCAGCCGCCGGCTGGCCGCCGCGATCCGGGGTCACCGGCCGGACCTGGTGCACCTGGCCAGCCCGTTCGTGCTCGGCGCGCGCGGCGCACAGGTCGCCACCCGGCTCGGCCTGCCGGTCGTCGCCGTCTACCAGACCGACCTGGCCGGGTACGCGCACGCCTACCGGGCCGGGCGCGGACTCGGCGAGGCCGCCGCCTGGCACCGGATCCGCTCCGTCCACGGCCTCGCCTCCCGGACGCTCGCGCCGTCCACCCCCGCCGCGCAGGACCTCACCGCGCACGGCGTCGCCCGGGTCCAGCTCTGGCCGCGCGGCGTCGACTCGGCCCGCTTCCACCCGCGCCACCGCGACGAGGCCCTGCACCGGGCGCTCGCCCCCGGCGGCGAGGTCCTGGTCGGGTACGTCGGGCGGCTCGCGCCGGAGAAGCGGGTCGACCTGCTGGCCCGGACCTCGGCCCTGCCGGGGGTACGGGTCGTGATCATCGGCGACGGACCGTCCGCGCCGGGGCTGAAGGCCGCCATGCCCGGTGCGGTGTTCCTCGGCCGGCGCACCGGGGAGGAGCTGGCCCGCTGCTTCGCCACGCTGGACGTGTTCGTGCACACCGGGCCGCTGGAGACCTTCTGCCAGACCATCCAGGAAGCGATGGCCAGCGGGGTCCCGGTGGTCGGACCGGCCGCCGGTGGACCGCTGGACCTCGTCGCGCACCACCGCACCGGCCTGCTCGTCCCGCCCCGGGACGGCGCGGCGGTCGCCCGGGCGGTGACCACCCTCGCCGAGGACGCCGAGCTACGGGCCGCGTACGGCCGGGCGGGGCGGGCCGAGGTGACCGCCCGCACCTGGGAGGCGGTCGGGGACATGCTGCTGCGGCACTACGCGGAGGTGCTGGCGGAGCACCACGGGGCGACGGCGGCGACGGCATCCACGCCGGAGCCGGTAGCCGTGTCGGTGCCCGCAGCCGTGCCCGTACCGGTAGCCGTGCCCGCAGCTGTGCCCGTGCCCGTGCCCGCAGCCGTGCCGGTGCCGGTGCCGGTGCCGGGGAGCGTGCAGGCCGGTGCACCCCGGGCGGACACCACCGGCCGGAACGGCCTGCACGCCGTCCAGAAGACCGCCGACGCCGCCGGGAGCGCCGCGGGAACCCGCGCGCACGCCACCCGGGACGCGGCCGGCACTCCGGTCACGGAGGGGCTGACGGCATGACCGCCGGACCGCTGCGCATCGTCCGGGTGGCGAACTTCGTCACCCCCGTCTCCGGCGGGCTGCGGACCGCACTGCGCCACCTCGGCGCGGGCTACCGGGCCGCCGGGCACGCACCGGTCCTGGTCGTCCCCGGCGAGCGGCGAGCCACGGAGGAGGGCGAACAGGGACTGGTCGTCACCCTCCCCGGGCGGGTCCTGCCCGGCAGCGGCGGCTACCGCCTGCTCACCGACCGGCGCGCGGTCGCCACCGAACTGGAACGGCTCGCACCCGACCGGCTGGAGGTCTCCGACCGGACCACCCTGCGCTGGACGGGCTCCTGGGCACGACGGCACGGCGTCCGATCGGCGATGGTCTCGCACGAGAGTGCCGCCGGACTGCTGCGCACCTGGGGCCTGCCCGGCCCGGTCGCCGGCGCGGCGGCCGACCGGCTCAACGGCCGCACCGCCGGGTCGTACGACACGGTGATCTGCACGACGGACTGGGCCGCCGCCGAGTTCCGCCGCCTCGGCGTCCGGAACGTGGCCCGCGCGCCGCTCGGCGTGGACCTCGCCGCCCTGTGCCCGCCGGGCGCCGACGAACGGGCCGAGGAACGGGCCCGGTTCGCGACACCTGGCGAGGTCCTGCTGGTGCTCTGCTCGCGGCTCTCCCCCGAGAAGCGTCCCGAGCACGCGCTCGACGCCCTCGCCGAGCTGCGCGCGCGTGGCCTGCCCGCCGTCCTCGCGGTGGCCGGCACCGGACCGCTCAGGTCGCGGCTGGCCGCCCGGGCCGCCCGTGACCGGCTGCCCGTGCACTTCCTCGGGCACCTCGCCGGGCGCGACGCGGTCGCCCGCCTGCTCGGCTGTGCGGACGTGGTCATAGCCCCCGGGCCGGTGGAGACCTTCGGGCTGGCGGCGATGGAGGCGCTGGCCTGCGGCACGCCGGTGGTCGTCAACCGCTGCTCCGCCCTGCCGGAGCTGGTCGGCCCGGCCGGGGTGGCCGCCGAACCCACGGGCGCCGGGTACGCCGACGGAGTGCATGACCTCCTCGCGCGCCCCGAAGCGGCCCGGCGCGCCGCCGCCCGCGCCCAGGCCGAGCGGTACGGCTGGCCCGCCGCCGTGGCCGCCTTCCTGGCCGCTCACGGTGCATCCGGCACACCGGGCGCACCACATGCATCCGGCGCATCCGGCGCACCGGGGACCCACGACGCGGGATAGCGGAAGCCCGCGGGCCGCACGCAGGAAGGTGCAGGACCGGCGCGGAGCAGGAGGGCGGCCCCCGTCCTCCCGCTCCGGCGAACGCGCATGCGCATGCGCTGGACGGAACGGCCGGGCCGGAGGGCCCGGGAAGGTGTGGGAGGTGCGATGAACACGATCGCGGCGGTGGACGAGGGAGACGGCACCGTTCCGGGTGCCGCTCACGGGGCGACACGGGCGAGTGCACGACGGACCGGCGAACCGGTCCGGTTCGTGGCACTCGGGGATTCACTCACCGAAGGGATCGGCGACCCGATCGCCGACGGATGGCGCGGCTGGGCGGCGCTGCTCGCCCGGTCACTGGCCCCGCCGCACACGGGTGTCGAGTTCACCAACCTCGCACGGAGCGGCGCACTCACCACCGACCTGACGGCCGAGCAGCTGCCGACGGCCCTGGCCCTGCGTCCGCAGCTGGCGGCCGTGGTCGCCGGCGGCAACGACACCCTGCGGTCCGGCTTCGACGTCGCACGGACCGCGCGGGCGCTCGACGCCGTCCTCGGCCGGCTCACGGACGGTGGCGCGCAGGTGCTCACCGCCTGCCTGCCCGACCCGGGCACGCTGCTGCGGCTGCCGCCTCCGCTCGCCCGGCCGCTGGCCCGGCGGATGCGGGCGGTGAACGCGGTGGTGCACGCCCTCTCCGTCCGCCACGGGAGCGTCCACCTGCACATCGCCGACCTGCCCTGGAGCGCCGAGCGGCAGTTGCTCAGCGTCGACCGGCTGCACCCCAGTGCCGAGGGCCACCACCTGATCGCCCGGGGCTTCCACGGCCTGCTCGCGGACGCCGGGCGCCCGCTCGGTCCGGCCCCCGTCCCGGAGCCGGTCGAACCGCCGCCGGGCACGCTGGCCGACCTCTGGTGGATGGCCACCCGGGGCACCCGCTGGGTCGTGGACCGCAGCACGGACCTGCTCCCGGGCCTGCTGGCGCTGGCCGCCGTCGAGGGCTGCGCCCGCCTCCGGGGCACCACCTGCCGTCAGGACGAGCTGATGGCCCGCGCCACGACCGCCGCCCTCACCGCCCTCCCGCCCCTCACCTCCCTCCCGCCCCTCACCTCCCTCGGGCGGGCGGCCAGCTCCGAGCAGGACGGCGGGGGCCGTCTCCCGTCCGGTAATTGATCTTGTGCTGCGGTCGGGGCCGGGCCACCATGTGGTGCACCAGGACGCGGCCGACCGAGGTCACGCCCGCCTCCGCGAATGGGGTGACCCGTTGTCAGGTGTGGATTCCACCGGTCCCGGGAAGCTTCGCTGGTCCGGCCGACTCGGCCGGCAGCCCGCCTCGCTCCGCGAGGTCGACGGCCGGCACCTGCTGCAGATCGGCGACAGGTCCACCCTGCTCGACGCCCGCACCGGCGTCCGGCACCGGAGCAGCCTGCTGAGCAGGCGCATCATCGTGCACCACCCGGACCGGGCCCCCTTCGTCCACCGCTACCGGCTCCCGTGGATGCTGCAGCTGGCCCCGCTCTGGGAGACCGCGTACGACCGCTGGTCCGCCGCGGCCGACGACCCGGGCCTGACCCTGATCGAGCTGCTGGGCGGGGCGGACGACTGGGACTAGCCGAGCAACCCGGATCGGCCGGGGCTTCCCGGCCGGTCGTCGACGGACCGGCTCCGGCCGCTCCTCCGGATCCGGGGAACCGTCGGGGGCGGTCGGGGTGTCGGGGTAGGCAGGACGGCAGAGGGAGCGGAACGTTGACGGAGCGTACGGGGCATTCGGGGCGCGAGTTGTTGGCGGCGGCCGGGGTGTTGTTCCCCGACCGGCGGGGGCGGGTGCTGGTGGTCCGGCTGCCGTACGACCGGGAGCACCCGGTGGCCGTACCCGGCGGGGGCTGGGAGCCGCAGGACCGTTCGCCGCGCCACACGGCAGCCCGGGAGATCGCGGAGGAGCTGGGGTTCACGCCCCGCCTCGGGCCCCTGGCCTGCCTCGACTGGACGCTCGACCACTCCCGTCCGCCGATCGCCGCCCACCTCTACTGGGCCGACCCGCTGACGCCGGAACAGGCGGCGGCGATCAGGCCGGACCGGGCCGAGGTCGGCGGCTGGGCGTGGCTGACCCCCGAGGAGGCGGGCCACGCGCTGCCACCCCGGCTCTCCCGGCGGGTGACGGCGTGCCTGCGGGCGCCGCGCTCGGCCGGGCCGCTGGAGCTGGAGGACAGCCTTCCGGCCGGGCACACCCTCGACCACCTGGCGGCGGGACCGCCGCCCGCGTACACGGGACTGGCAGGACTGCGGCTGGAGGGAGCGGAATCGCCGGGCGTCGCGGCGAGGGCCCCCGGGCCCGTCGCGCCCCCGCTGGACCGGGAGGCCTACATCGCCACCCGGCCACGGATCCGGGCCAAGGCGCGGACGGTGTTCACGGACCGGGCGGGCCGGGTCCTGCTGGTGCGGCTGCGGCCGTGGGACGGCCCGAACGGCGAGGTGCCGTACTGGGTGCTGCCGGGCGGCGGCGTCGAGGCGGACCGGGAACTGCCGCGCGCCGCGGCCCGCCGGGAGGTCCGCGAGGAGCTGGGGTGGGCGTGCGAGCCGGGCCGGCTGCTGGCCGTGGACTGGCTCCCCGGCCGGGACGCGGACCCGGCGAGCAGCCGGGACACCGCCGTGCTGGTGTACGTCTTCGACGGTGGCACGGTGACCGAGGAGCGGCTGGCCTCGATCGCCCTGGCCGAGGACGAGCTGGTCGAGTGGCGGCTCTGCGATCCGGCCGAGGCGCGGGCGCTGCTGTCGGCCTCGTCGTGGGCCAGGACCTCGGCCGCGCTGGCCGCCCGCGGGCGGCCGGGCGGACCGGCCGAGCTGGTCGGCGGTCGACCGGCGCACTGAGCGCCGGGGCACGCGGAAGCGGTCGGACGGCCGGCGCACCGGGGTGACGGGCCGGGTGGCGGCCCGGCCGACGGGACGGCGGGCCGGTCGACCGACGGGACGAGCGGCGAGACCGGTGGCGAGACAGGTGGCGGGCCGCCGGTCCACACTGGTCGCATGCAGAACGGGATCGGAGCACGGCAGACGATCGAGGACGCCCTGGCCGGCCGCCGGGTGGCGTCGGTCAGCGGCGGCGGACGGCTCGACCTCACCCTCGACGGTCCGGTGACCGTCCGGGTGGCGCACGAGTTCCGCTTCTCCGCGCCGTCGGAGGTGGAGCACTTCTACCCGGAACTCACCGTCCACCCCACCGGCGCGCTGCTCGGCCTGGTGGGCCGGACCGTCGACGGGGCCCGCGTGACCATGGCCGGAGGGCTGGAACTGGTCTTCGACGGGGTCGGCACGCTGTCCGTCCCGCCGCACGCCCTGCTCGCGCCCTGGCACGTGTTCACGCCCGAGGGCGCGGTCTGCACCGGTCTGCCCGGCGGCGAGGTCGCGTGGTCGGAGGACGGCAGGACCGGCTGAGCCCGCCCGGGCAGGCCCGAGCACGCCCGGCACCGGCTGTCCCGAGGCAGCCCGACCGGGCGGCCTTCCCGGAGTGGCCCCCGGCCCGGAACGGCCGTCCGGGGTGAACGGTCGACCCGTCAGTCCTGGGCGACGGCCGGGTCCATCCAGATCACCTCCCAGAGGTGCCCGTCGAGGTCGGCGAAGGTGCGCCCGTACATGAACCCACCCTGTTCGGTGGCCTCGCGCGGCTCCACGGCTCCCGCGGCGACCGCCTTGTCCACCAGCGCGTCGACCTCGGCGCGGCTGTCGACACCGAGCGCCAGGATCGTCTGGGCGGTCGCGGAGGTGTCCGGGATCTCCTTCTCGGAGAAGGACTTGAAGAACGGCTCGGTCAGCAGCATCGCGAAGATGGAGTCGCTGATGACCAGACAACCGGCCTTCTCGTCGGTGAACTTCGGGTTGAAGGCGTAGTCCATCGACGTGAAGAACTCGATGGACCTGGCGAGGTCCTTCACGGGGAGGTTGACGAAGATCTTGGTCGACATTGCACGGGCCTTTCTCGTCACGACGTCCGTCTCGACGGCCGTTCTGCTGAACGAACCTCAGCCTTGCAGACGGCACCGACACCCGGCCCGGACCCCGCGCCGCGCGTCGCGGGGTCCGTCGCCCGTACAGAGGCCTGAGCGGTCGGAGGCCGGTCAGACCTCCAGGTCCGCCTCGATCTTCGTCAGCTGGTGGCGGGCCATCGCCAGGTTGGCCCGGCCCTTGTCCAGGGCCAGGTAGAGGAAGAGCCCGTTGCCGCTGCGGCCGGTGAGCGGGCGGATCAGGTGGTACTGGCTGCTGAGCGTGATGAGGATGTCCTCGATCCCGTCCTTCAGGCCCAGCATGTCCATGGTGCGCATCTTCGCCCGGACCACGTCCGTGTTCCCTGCGGCCGCGACGTTGAGGTCGATGCCACCGGCTCCGTCGAGGGTGGCCAGGGCCATCCCGCTGTTGTAGTCGACGAGGGCGGCGCCGATGGCGCCTTCGATCACGGTGAGGGCCTGCTTGAGCGCGCCTGCGGCGTCCGTCATGTCGGTTCTCCGGTTCGGTGGTGGGGTTTCAGGTCGGACAGGTCAAGAGGGTGGAGCAGGTCGAGAAGGTGGAGCGGTCAAGAGGGTGGAGCGGTCGAGAGGGTGGTCGGGTCGTCGGGTGTCGGGTGCTGCGCGCAGCCGGTCAGAAGGCCGCTTCCCTGGACTCCCGCACCTCCTTGGGCGCGAGGGTGTCGTCGAGGAGCGCGGCGATGCGCTGGGCGGAACGGCGGGCCTCCAGGTGCAACCGGCCCACGTTCGCGTCCGGGTGGGCGAGGAGCGTGAGGACGCAGCTTCCGCCGGCCGCGTACGTGGCGACGTAGCCGTGCTCGCCCCGGACGAGTGACTCCCGGAAGTCGCCCTGGCCGGTGCTGTCGGCGAGCCGCTGGGCCAGGCCGAGCGAGGCGGCGGTCATCGCCGCCAGACTCGACGGCTCGGTCCCGTGGGTGTCGTGCGCGACGAGCAGGCCGTCGACACCGGCCACCAGACCGCCCGCGAGGTGTGGTACCCGATGCCTGAGGGCGCGGAGTTCGGCGAGCAGTTCGGTCTCCAAGGCGATCAGTTGTCTCCTTCCGACACGCTGCTTGAGCGCCCGCCTCATGGCCGTGAGGGCGGGGTCGCGGGCGGAGAGTGGTTCAAAGTCGGGCCTCCAGAAGGGTTCTGACCCGGATCAGCAACGCGATGTCCGGATCGGGGGCGGTCAGCGGGTGGGCTGCCGGGGTCGAAGGTCGGGCGGAGGCGGCGGAGGCGGCAGCGACGGACGCCGCGTAGGCGGCCGGGGCAAGCGCGGCGAGCGCCGCACCGGGTACCCGCCGGTGCAGACCGCCGGACGCGGACGGTTCCCCCGGGGCGTCCCCGCTCCCCGGCCCGGCCCCGCTCCCGACCCCGGGGTCGGAGCCGGCAGCGACACCGGCACCGGAGCCGGGCTCGGACTCGACCCCGGGCCCGAGCAGCAGTCCTGCGGCGGCCAGCCGGCGGACGTCCACCGTGGTGGCGAACGCCGAGCGGCCGAGCAGCCGCGCCAGCTCCGCCGGGGTTCTTCGGCCGTCCGCGTGGTCGAGCAGGTCGCGCTGGTAGCGGCTCGGCGGGCGAATCCGGCGCGCGTGGCGGCCGGGGACGGCGGGGAGCCGTGCGGCCGGACGGACCGGCGCGGTGTCGAGCTGGGGCCACGGCCAGATGCGGTCCAGCAGGATCCGCCGGCGTTCGGCCTCCCGGCGGAGCCGGGGGACGCCCACGGCCGCCACGGGGCCGAGCCAGTGCCGCACACCCGGTGCGAAGGTCCGGAAGGCGAGGGCGGCCGGGGCGTCCAGGAGGAAGCAGGCCGCGTCGTAGAGGGCGCCGAGGTGACAGAGCTCCAACTCGCCGCGGGTGAGCCGGCCCTGTTCGACCAGGGCCTCGCCGACCCCGGCATACGGGCCGGACCGGCGGACCTCCTCCTGCCAGGCGGCGGGGGTGAGCCGGCCGCAGACGGTGAGCAGGGTGGCGAGGTCGGGTGTCCGGTCGGACTCGGCGTGGGCGACCAGGCCGTCGACGAGGTAGACGGTGCCCGCGGGCCCGCGCAGGGCACCGGTGGCGTGCTCCGCGGCCAGCCGTTCGACAACCGCGCCGGGCGTCCAGCCGGGGTGCACGGGAAGGGGTGCGGCGCCGGGAGCGGACACCGGTGCGGAGCCGGGACCGGGCACCGCGGCAGGGCCGGGACCGGGCGCCGGAGCGGGGCCGGAGGAGGGAGCGGGGCCTGGGCCGGAGGAGGCGGTACGGGCCGCCGGGACGGAGCCGAGCGCGACGGCCTCGGCCGGAACCGTCGGCCGCCCGGCGGGTGGCCGAAAGCCGACGACCGTCCCGCCCGCCGTCTTCAGGTCACTCGTCCGGAAGTTCGTCATCCGAGCACCAGTTCCTCGGCGAGCGACTGGAGACGGTAGCGGGCGCCGGCGAGATTGCCCTCGCTGCGGTCCAGCCAGAGGTGCAGGACCAACCGGCTGTCGAAGACGGTGTCGATGAAGCACAGCAGGTGGTAACTGCGGCCGGCGGTCACGATAATGTCCTGGAGCGGCGCCTTCGGGTCCTCCGAGCCGGTGAAGGTCGGGCTCTCAACAGCCGCTCGTACCAGGTCGGTTGCCTCCGCAGCCGACGTATCATGGTCGCCGGTGGGGCTGACGCCGACGCTGCCCAGTGCGAGGCCGCTGCTCCAGTCGACGAGACTGGCGGCGCGGGCTCCTGCGATCGCCATCGCCTCGGTCAGGCATTCGTCGATACCCGGCACTCGGGCTCCTTCGGAGGGTTCGGGGAGGCTTCGGGGAGGGGTCCGGGACGGCCCCGCCGAGGTGGCTTCGCAGGCCGGAGGGTGTCGGGGAGGGTTCCGGGCAGCCGGGCGCACGCACCTCCGGGCCGCGCGGCACCGGCCGGACCGCCACGACCAGTGGCGGGTTCGACACGGAAGGCTACTGCCGGAATCTGTACGACGAACATTCCAATGGCATATTCACACCATTAGGGCCGACTTTCGGCCAACCTTTGACGGACCGTCAGCCCGCAGGTCACCGCAAAGTCGCAGACCGGGAGAGTGCGCTCCCGAAGGGCCGCCGATCCACCTGGAGCGCGACCTTGGCGGGTTGTCACCGCCGCCGACGGGTTTCGGCCGGGTCGTGCGATAGGACCGATCCGCACAACGACGAAGCGGCCGCCCCCTCGGAGAGGGGACGACCGCTTCGGATGGAGCGCCAGGCCCGGGTTGAACGGACTCTCCCTACTGAAAGTAGGACGTGCTCCGGTAGCACCACTGACGCCTGCTCGGGAGGCCGCTCTTCGCTTCGCGAAGATCGTTTCCTCTCGACGGGTTGAACACTAGCAGGACATCACGCCTGGTCAGAAATCGAACGGCAGGGGCCCTCGGCGTCGGGACGGCGCGCTCGTACAGCTCGTGCGTGAACGGTTCGGCAGACGGGGCCGCGGCCGGCAGACGGATGATCCCGGGGTGCGCGGCGAAAGTGTCACGGCAGGCGTGCGCAGGGGTGCGCAGCGCGTCCTCCCACGGCCGGTGCCGGACGAACTGCTCGCCGATGGTGCGGACGAGGTCGGCGCGCACCAGGGCGACGATCTCCGCCCGGCCGGTGACGTGGTCGTCCGGCGCACGACGGACGGACCGAGACCGTCGACCTGGCCGGCGGCGCCCTACTGCCCTGGCGGGGCGACGGCCACGCCCACCGCCACCGGCACCACCACCGGGCACTGCTCGGCGGCGCGGCGGTCCGGCTGCCCGGCTTCCACTCGACAGACCTCGGCCGGGATCGTCCGCGCCCTGCTGGTGCGCGCCCTCGCCGCGCCGACCAGGGGCGGGGCGTTCGCGACTCCGTAGTGGTGGCCGCCGCCACCGACGACCCGGCCGGGGTGTTCTCCACCGCCATGACGGATGACGTCGGCGGCCGGGCTACGGACGCGCAGCGGGTCCTGATCGTCACCAGCCGGCCGGCCGCGCGGCTCGCCTGCCACCTCCACCTCGCCCAAGGTGAACCGGCCCCTGGTGTCGATCGGCCCGATGGCCCTCCTGACCGGCGTCGGCCTCGCACCGAGGAGGCGGGCCCACCGGCCGGGGGTGTACGCCCGGCTCGACGGCGCAGAGTGGTCGCAGCCTGATCCGGCCCGGCCGAAGGGGGAAGTGCCGCGCTCCGTCCGTCCGTTGAGCCGCCGACGCGGTGGGCAGCGGACGTCGGTGGGCGTACGATCGAAGGGCGACGACCACTCGACCGGCCACGCGGTGGCCCTCTCCGTGGCGGCCACGCGGCGACCGCCTCCGGGTGTGTCGGGGGAGGGTTCCCGCTGTGCGCACTCCGCCCGGGACGGCCGGACTCGCGCCGGTGACGGCTCCCGGCGGGCGGGCGCTCCGCCCGGGCGCGCGCGACAGACCGGATCCGCGGGCCTGCGGGCCCGGCGCCGCACCCGACGACGTGATCGGCAGCGGGCCCGACGTCCGGCCCGACGACGGAGGAGGAGTAGCAGCGCATGTCAGTCTCCACCACCCCCACAACCGGGGCTCACGGCGATCACCAGGCCATCGAGACGATCCCCGTGGGCCAGACCCCGCACAGTGTGGCGGCGAGCCGGGACGGTCGCCGCGTCTACGTCACCAGCTTCCTGGACGGGACGGTGACCGCCGTCGACACTCCGGCGAACACCGTGGCCACGACCTTCCCCGCCGCCGTCGGCCCCTACGGCGTGGCCGTCGCGGCCGACGGCGCGCGCGTGTTCGTCGCCGAGAACAGCTCGACCTTCATCCACGTGTTCGAGGCCGCCACCGGCGACCAGGCCATCTCCACCGGCTTCGGCACCCGCCCGTACGGCCTGGCGATCACCGCCGAAGGATCGCGACTGCTGATCGCCAACGCCATCGACGACCAGGTCCTGGTCTCCGACACCCTCACCAAGACCCGCGGGATCCTCACCGGTGTGGACTTCCCGGTCGCCCTGGCCGTGAGCCCGGACGGCCGCCTCCTCTACGCCAGCAACTACTTCCGGGACTCGGTCACCGTGATCGACGCCACCGGCATCCCGACGCTGGAGGAGACGGTGCCCGCCGACGTCGTGGCGACCGTCCCGGTCCGGCGGGGACCGTACGGGCTGGCGGTCAGCCCGGACGGCGGGCGGCTCTTCGTGGCCCACTTCCCGTTCGACACCGTCTCGGTGGTCGACACCACCACCCACACGGTCACCGGCACGATCCCCGTCCCGGGCGGCCCGCGCGGCGCTGCGACCAGTCCGGACGGGTCGAGGCTCTACGTCACCAACTACTTCGACCGGACACTGTCGGTGATCGCGGTCTGAGACTCGCGGGCCGGACCACCGGCGCGGCGGCGCGGCGGCGCTGTCGGTACGCCAGGATATGGCCCCCTCTCAAGATCCCGTACCGGAGAGCCGGCTCGAAGATCCGTTCCACTCCTCAAGGGGGAGTCCGGCCATGGGCAGCACCGACAGCGGCGCGTACGAGGGATTCACGGCCGAGGAGCGGGCCGCGATGAAGGACCACGCCGAGGAGCTGAGCCCCCCCCTCGGCGAGCACCCGGCCCAGCATCGCCCGGCCCGGCCCGACGGCACCGGCACCGCCCGGCCCGACGGCATCGGTCGGAGCCGGCTCCGGGGCGCGCGCCACTCGCAGCCTCTTCGCTCATATGTTCGATTACGGCGTACGCTGGGCTCATGCGCAGCACGCTCCACCTCCAGCCCTCCCTGTTCGACGATCCCGGCCGGGCCGGGACCGCCCTCGGGCCGCTGTCGGGCGTTCGGCGGACGGTGCTGGGCGCGGGGGCGTGGCTGGACCTGCTGCCGGGGTGGCTCCGCGGGGCGGACCAGCTGTTCGAACACCTGGCCGCGGAGGTGCCGTGGCGGGCCGAGCGGCGCGAGATGTACGAGCGGACCGTCGACGTGCCCCGGCTGCTCGCCTCCTACGGGGAGGAGGACGCACCGCCGCACCCCGTGCTCGGGGAGGCCCGGGCGGCGCTCGGCGCGCACTACGCGGACGAGCTCGGCGAGCCGTTCAGCACGCTCGGGCTCTGCTACTACCGGGACGGGCGGGACAGCGTGGCCTGGCACGGCGACCGGATCGGGCGGGGCGCGCACGTGGACACCATGGTCGCGATCCTCTCGATCGGCGAACCGCGGGCGCTGCTGCTGCGGCCCCGGGGCGGTGGCGGGGCGGTGGTGCGGCACCCGGTCGGGCACGGGGACCTGCTGGTGATGGGCGGTTCCTGCCAGCGGACCTGGGAGCACGCGGTACCGAAGACGGCGCGGCCGGTGGGGCCGCGGATCAGCATCCAGTTCCGGCCGCGCGGGGTGCTCTGACGGGCCCGGGGGCGACCTGACGGACGCGCGGGGGCGCTGCGACGAGCGCGGATCGGCCCGAGGGGGCGCGGACCGGTTGCCGGGCGCCGGGCGGAAGCAGAGGCTGGCCCCAGGGGCCCGGGTGGTTCCGGCGGCGAGGAGGGCGGCATGCCGAAGGCGGGCAGGTACCGCGACGGCGTCCCCTGCTGGGTCGAGCTGGGAACCCCGGACCTCCCGCGGGCCCGGCGGTTCTACGGCGCGCTGTTCGGGTGGGAGTACGTCGGGCTGCCCGGGTACACGGTGGCGACGCTGCGCGGGGCACAGGTCGCGGGGCTGGTCCGGCGGCCGGCGGGCGAGGAACGCTCGTGGACCACGTACCTCGCGGTGACGGACGTCGGACGGGCGGCCGAGGAGGTCCGGACGGCCGGCGGGCGCGTCGTCCGAGAGCCGTTCGAGAGACCCGAGCAGGGGTGGGCGGCCGTCGTGGCCGACCCGACCGGTGCGGTGTTCGGGCTCCGGCAGGGGCTGCTCTGGCAGGGGGCGGGTCTGGTCGACGAACCGTCCGCGTTCAGCTGGAGCGAGCAGCTCTCCCCCGACCCGGCCACGGCCCGGACCTTCTACCGGCAGGTCTTCGGGTACGAGTACGGGTCGGGCGCGGACGGCGGCACGGTGTTCCGGGTCGGCGGAGCCGTGGCCGGCGGCATCGGCGGCGGCCACGGGGCCGACGCCGACCGGACGGGCCGCGCAAGCGGGAGCGGGAGCGGCGGGACGGGCCTGGGGGCGGCCGGTCCGCCGCCCGTCTGGAGCGTCCACTTCGGCACGGACGACACCGACCGCGCGGCCGAGCGGGTGCGCGAGCTGGGCGGGGAGGTGCTGGCGGGACCGCACCCGACACCGTTCGGACGGCGGGCGGCGGTCCGGGACGACGGCGGGGCGGAGTTCACGCTGATCGGCCTCCCGTCCGCGGAGGCGACCCTGGCCGCGTAGGAGGGCGGAACGCCCGGTGCAGCCGCAGCATCCCCGAAGCGACTCAGGGGAACGGGAACCGGGAAACGGGGACCGGGGACCGGGGCAGCACCGGCCCTGGGGCGAGCGCCGCCCGCAGGCGTGCGATGTCCTCCGCGTCCTTGGCCCGCCGTGGCCGGCGCGGGTCCCAGACCGGCATCATCCGCTTGATCTCGATCTGCAGCTCCGGACCCACGATCGGGCACTCCACACCGCCGAGCCGCCCGACGGGCCCGTCCAGCAGCCCGCCCGGCCAGGCCGTCCCGGCCCAGGGGCCGCCGGCGACCAGCACCCGGCCGTCCGGCCTCGGATCGACCAGCGCGAAGCTCGACTCCGAACCGCCCTTGACGACGTCGAACTGCTGGCCCGGCGGCGGGCCGTCGAGCCGGCGGTAGCCGAGTTCGTGCAGGCCGGCGGCGAGCGCGGGGGCGTCGGCGGCCGGAACGAACCAGTCGATGTCCTCGTGGTCACGGGTGAGCTCGCCGAGGAAGAAGTCCATCGCCCAGCCGCCGCGCAGCCGGACACGAGTGCCGAGACGGCGGGCGAGGCCCACCGTCTCGGCGATCTGGGCGAGTTGCCCGTCGGCGCGTTCCCTGTTCATGGACCCCACCTCCATGATCGGGACGCTACACCCGCCGCAGCCTCTCCCTCGCGGCACCGGCCCTCGCGGGCTAGTCCTTCACAGCGCCGGCCAGCCCGGAGACCAGCTTGCGCTGCACCGCGATGAAGAAGATCAGGACCGGCACGGTCATCAGCGTCGAGGCCGCCATGATGCCGCCCCAGTCGTTCTCGTCCGGTTTGAAGAAGACCAGCAGCGCGGAGGGGAGGGTCTGGTTCTCGGTCGCGCTGATGATGAAGGTCTTGGCGAAGACGAAGTCGTTCCACGCCGCGATGAAGGAGAACACGCTGGTCGCGGCCAGGCCCGGGGCCACCAGCGGCAGCAGGATCCGCCAGAGGATCCGGCTCCGGCTCGCACCGTCGATCTGCGCGGCCTCCTCGATGGAGACCGGCACGGCGGCGACGAAGCCGCGCATCATCCAGATCCCGAAGGGCAGCGAGAACGCCAGTTGCACCAGGATCAGCGAGGCCAGGGTGTTGAGTCCGACGCCCGGCGCCAGCCGCCCCGCGTCGCGGAACATGAAGAACAGCGGGATGGTGAGCGCCTCGACGGGGATCATCTGGGCGATCAGGAACATCACCATGATGGTGGTGCGGAACCTGAACCGGAACCTCGTCACGGCGACCGCCGCGAGGAAGACCACCAGGGCCGACAGCACCACCACCGACAGCGCGATGATCAGGCTGTTGACGAAGTACCGTCCGAACCCGTCGACGCTGAGCACCTGGCGGAAGCTCTCCAGCGTCGGGTGCGCGGTCCACGGTCGGGGGTCGAGCGACTGCACCTCGCCCTTCGGCTTGAACGCCGAGAGCACCATCCAGAAGATCGGGAAGGCGGTGACCACGGCCACCAGGATCGCGAGGGAGTTGGCGGCGAGCCGCCTGCGGCCACGGGTGTTCACAGTTCATTCCCCGTCCGTCGCAGCGAGCGGATGTAGAGGACCGTCGGGATCACCAGGATCAGCAGCATGATCACGCCGATGGCCGCGCCGAGTCCGTACTGGGAGGACGCGAACGCCTTCTGGTAGGCGTACACGTTGAGGACGAGGTTCTGGCCGGCGATTCCGCCGCCCTCGGTCATGACGTAGATCTGGGTGAAGACCTTGAAGTCCCAGATGACCGACTGGATCACCACGATGGTCAGGATCGGCCGGAGCATCGGGGCGGTGATCCGGCGGAAGGTGGCCCAGGTGCCGGCGCCGTCCAGCGCCGCGGCCTCCAGGATCTCGGTCGGGATCGCCTTGATGCCCGCGTAGAGCGTCACCATGACGAACGGGAAGGAGTGCCAGACCACCACGGCGCCCACGATCAGGAACGAGGTCCACTTGTCGTAGAACCAGTTGAACTCGTGGAAGCCGTTCAGACCGATGCTGACCAGGGTCTTGTTGACCAGACCGAGGTTGGTGTCGAAGAGGAAGCTCCACACCGTCGAACCGGTCATCGCCGGCGCCGCCCAGGCCGCCATGGCGGCGGTGGTCAGCACCAGTCGGGAGATCCGGCCCACCCTGGTGAGCAGCACCGCGAGGGTGGCGCCGACCGCCAGGGTGGCGACCACACAGAACGCGGCGAAGCCGATCGTCTGCGTCAGCACCGACCAGAACTGCCCGTCACCGAGGATCTTCTGGTAGTTGCCGAGCCCGACGAAGCTGGTCGGCACACCGCCGGAGGCCTGGGCCTGACCGAAGTCCAGCACCGACAGCAGACCGAGCTGGTAGATCGGGTACGCCACCAGGGGGATCATGATGATCGCGGCCGGCAGCAGGAGCAGCAGCGGGGGGCGGCGCCGGCCGCGCGGGGGCGCGGCCGGGCCGGTGCCCCGGCGCCGCCCGCTCGGGGAGGGCGGCGCCGCCGGGGCGGTCGTGGTGGGTGCGGACACGTACGGGACCTGCTCTCTTGCGGGGGCCGGCGATCAGCGGGCCGCGAAGGCCGACGTGATCTGCGTGGCGGCGTCGCCCGAGGCCTTCGCCACGTCCGCCTTGCCGGTGACGATCTGCTGGAGCATCGTCGGGATGACGGCCTGCGCGTCGATCTGCGCCCATCCCTGGTCCAGCGGCACGAACTTGGTACCGGCCGCGATGGTGTCGGTGAACGGCTTCAGGAAGGCGTCCTTGGCGGCGACCTTGGCGTTGACCGGCTTCAGCGTCGGCAGGTTGCCCATCGCGTCGTACATCTGCTCCTGGTACGCGGGGCTCGCCAGCAGCTCGGCGAACTCGACGGCCAGGGTGCGGTGCTTGGCCGCCTTCATCACGCCGAGGTTGTTGCCGCCGGCGAACGCCGGGGCGATCGAACCGGGCTTCTCGCCGGGCAGCGGGACGACCCCGTACTTGCCGTTGACCGGGCCCGCGTCGACCTTGCTGCGGCTGGAGTTGGGCAGGATCGCCATCGCGGACTTGCCGGCCGCGAAGAGGTCGACGGTCTTGCCGCCGGTGAGGTCGGCGCACTGCTGGACCGGGCAGCCGCTCTCGCCGAAGAGGTCGGTGTAGCGCTTGATGCCGGCCTGCGAGGCGGACGAGTTGATCGTCGGCTTGTAGGTGGTGCCCTCCTTGGCGGCGATGTCGCCGCCCGCGTCCCAGACGAAGGGGAGCGCGCCGAAGGTGTACTTGCCGCCGACCGCGATGCCGAAGGTGTCCGGGTGCGCGGCGTGGATCTTCTGGGTGGCCGCGACCAGTTCGGCGTAGGACGTCGGGGCCGCGAGGCCGGCCTCGGTGAACAGGTCGGTGCGGAAGTAGAGCGCCCGCACGGCGACCCACCAGGGCAGGCCGTAGGTCTTGCCGTCGAGCACCGCGGTCTTGGCGATCGCCGGGTCGAGGTCGCCCTTGTCCTTCCACTTGTCGAGGTCGGCGCCGATCTCGGCGAGGCCGCCGGCCGCGACGTACCCGGGGAGGTCGGTGTTGCCGAACTCGACCAGGTCCGGGGCACTGTTCGGGTCGTTGAACGCGCCCTTCATCTTGGCGGCGCGGGCCGAGGCGTCGGTGTCGATGTAGCTGACACTGACGGTGACGCCCTGGTGGGAGGCCTGGAACTCGGCGACGGCCTTGCTGACGACCGCTTCCTTCGCGGCGTTGCCGGCCTCGTTGTACAGCCAGACCTGCAGGGTGCCGGTCTTGTCGTCGGCCGCCTTGTCACCGGCCGGCAACGCGGTACCGGGCGAACAGGCGGCTGCGGCGAGACACGTGGCGGCGAGGACGGTGGCCGCGGCGGCCCGTCTGACGATTCGCATGGGTGGAGACCTCCCCTCCCGACAGTTGCCGCCGAGACGTGCGCCGCTGGGGACGGGCGCGTCGAAGCAGGCCCTGACCGGGGCCGATGGTGGGTGCGTGAACGCATTGATGTGGGGGTACGGCAGAGCGACCGCTCGGGTGGGCTACGTCGCCTGCTCGATGCCAGGGACGTTAGGCGCGGGCGCTCACGGCCAACAAGAGGCCGTTCGGGAAGTTTTGCAATGCACAACGGTGTATCGAAAAAGCGGTAAGCGAGGTGCGGGAGGGTACGGTTCGACAACCGCCGCAGTCCGGTGGCGGAACGAGAGGGGAACGGACCGATGACGGAGAAGGCGGTCAGCGCGGCCGGCACGAGCGCGGGCCCGGCAGCCGGCGCGACCGCGGGCGGCACGGCCACCGGCGCGGAGAAGCCGAAGAAGACCACGGGCGAGCGGAACCAGTCCTCCTCCCTGCGTCGCGCGCTGTCCGTCCTCGGCTACGTCCGCGACCACGGCGACGGCCGCGGCGTCCCGCTCGCCCAGCTCGCCGAGGCGCTCGACCTCAACAAGTCGACGGTCCTGCGGCTGACCGGCCCGCTGCTGGACGAGCACCTCCTCGACCGCGACCGGGAGACCGGCTGGTTCCGGCTCGGCCACGGCTCGCTCCGACTCGGCCAGGCCTACCTCTCCACCCTCGACCTGCGCAGCGTCGCCGCCGAACACCTGCGCCGCCTCCAGCGGGAGGCCGGCGAGACCGTCCACCTGACCGTCTGGCAGGCGCCCGGCATCGTCTACCTCGACAAGGTGGAGGACGAGACCAACGTCCGGATGGCCTCCCGGGTCGGCAGTCGGGCCCCCGCCTACTGCACCGCCACCGGAAAGGCGATCCTGGCCTGGCTGCCCGAGGAGGCGGTCACCGAGGTCGTCGCCGCCGGACTGCGCCCCGTCACCGCCTGGACCATCTCCGACGAGACCCACCTGCGCGCCGACCTCGCCCGGATCCGCGCCCGCGGCTACTCGATCGACGACCGCGAGAACGAGCCCGAGGTCCGCTGCGTCGCCGCCCCGATCTTCGACCACACCGGCGAGGTGACCGCCGCCCTCTCGGTCTCCGGCCTCACCTCGCGGATGACCGCCGCCCGGGTCCGCGCCCTCGGCCCGGTCGTCGCCCAGGTCGGCCTGCGCATCTCCCGCGAACTCGGCTCCGACCGCGCGGTGACCTGACCGGCGCGGCCCGCCCGGGCGACCCCGGTGAACGCGAACGGGGCCCGGCACCTTCTCAGGTACCGGACCCCGTCCGACTTGGAGCGCCAGGCCCGGGTTGCACGGACTCTCCCTACTGAAAGTAGGACGTGCTCTGGTAGCACCACTGACGCCTGACGAGAGATCATCTCCCTCGCGACAGGAAGAACAGTACCAGGTCAGAGCCGGTGCACCGCAACTCGGCCGCCCACCCGCCGGCCCCGCGAAACGCGAACGGGGCCCGGCACCTTCTCAGGTACCGGACCCCGTCCGACTTGGAGCGCCAGGCCCGGGTTGCACGGACTCTCCCTACTGAAAGTAGGACGTGCTCTGGTAGCACCACTGACGCCTGACGAGAGATCATCTCCCTCGCGACAGGAAGAACACTACCAGCCCGGAACGGCCGTCCGAACCACGGGAGAACCCCGGACGGCCTCCCGGAGCACCCCGGGGGTCGGTCAGGCGGTGAGGCCGAACCGGCGGCCGGGACGCCGGTCACGGGGCCGCGGACGCCGGCGGGGGTGCGGGCGCCGCAGGGCCGCGAGGACGGCGAAGGCGAGGGCTGCGGCGGTGAAGAGGAGGAGGTGGCCGGCCTCCGGGCCGGGGCCGGCCCACCCGAGGGCGCCCCGGCGGTGTTCGACGAACCCGTTGTGGAAGAGCCAGGCGGCCAGGCCGACCAACGGGGCGGCGGACGGGCGCGAGCAGCGGCCGACGGCGGCGCACAGCACCGCGTAGCCGGCGAGCGCGACCCAGGTGGCGCGGAGCTCGCCGAGCACGGCGAGGAGCGGGACGAGTGCGGCGGAGGCGGTCAGGGCGACCGCGCCGGACATCGCGGGCCGGAGGCGGGTGCTCATGCCGTCACCGGCATCCGGACGCGGTGGTGGCGCCGGAGCGCCTCCAGCTCGCGCTGGAGCGGCGGCTTCGGGACGGCCAGCACCGGGCAGGCCGCGTGCCGGACGCAGTAGGCGGTGACCGACGGGCGCAGCGCGCGGGCGAGCGCGCCCCGGCTGCCGGCGCCGAGGACGAGCAGGTCACCGGGCCGGTCGGCGCAGCGGACCAGAGCCTGCCCGGTCTCGCCCCGGACGGCCACGCCGCGCAGCCGGACGCCCGCCGGGGTGCCGCCGAAGGCCTGGTCGAGGGCCTCGCGCAGACGGGCGGCGGCGGCGTCGCGGCAGGCGGTGAGCAGCGGCGGGCACGGGGAGCGGCGGTAGCCGAACTCGCCGCCGACGGGGGTCCAGCAGTGCACCGCGAGGACCTCGGCGTCGAGGCGGCGGGCCTCGGCGACGGCTCGGTGCAGGGCGGCGAGGCTGCCGAGCGAGCCGCTGAGTCCGACCACGATCCGGCCCCGGCCGCCGTCGCCCTGCCCGCCGTGCCGCTCGTCGTTCTCCTGCTCGTTCCACGGGTCGATCGGGAGGTCGATCGGCTCGTCCGCGTGGGTGCCGGCGCCGCTGTCCGCCATGGCCCTGTCCGTCCTTCCGGCTGGCTGTTCACTGGTGTGGTGCTCAGCTCCAGCCAATCCCCGGCGGAGGGGGGAAGGGCCGTTCGTTGACGGAGCCCTGACGCGCGGGGCGCCGGTCCGTACGGGTTCCTGACGCGGGCGGCGGCGGCGCGGGCCCGGGAGCGGGTCAGGCGCCGGGCCCGTCCGCCTCCCACAGGTCGGCGAACATCTTGTCCAGGTGCTCCTCGCCGATCGGCGGCACCGGCAGCGGGTGGGTGGCCCGGGTGCGGAAACCGTCGAGCAGCAGGGCGAGGTAGCGGCGCCAGAGGTCGGGGCGGAGGTCGGTGGTGGCGGGCAGCGCGCGGCAGAGCGGGCCGAGCATGAAGAGCAGGTCCATGGTGACGACGTCGGTCCGCATGGTGCCCTGCTGCTGTGCGCGGGCGACCAGCACGCCGACCGTCTCGGCGTTGCGCCGACTGATCTCGATCATCCCGGGGACGGTGGGGATGGCCTGGGTGACCAGGTCGTTGATGCCCCGGTCGGCGGCGACCAGTTCGAAGATCCGCTCGAAGTATCGCTCGACGGCGCCCCAGGCGTCCTCGTCGGCCAGCGCCTGCGCACCGGCGTCGCCGAGCAGCGTCGCGGCGTCCGCGAACACCTCGGCGACGAGGGCCTCCCGGGTCGGGAAGTGCCGGTACAGCGTGGCGTTGCCGACACCCGCCTCCTTGGCGATCTGGTCGAGCGGCACGTCCAGCCCGTGCCGGGCGAACAGGTCTCGGGCGGTGGTCAGCAGCAGATCGCGGTTGCGCTGCGCGTCGCGCCGCAACCGCACCGGGGGGTTCGCGCCGCCTGCGCCGCTCGCTGCCATCCCCCGACCCTAGCAACCTGGGCGTTTTCCGCCGGAAACGCCGCCCGCCGCCCGCCGCCCGGCCGGCCGGCACCCCGGCGGCGGACCCGGGCGACAGACCGCCGTGACGGACCCCGGCGACGGACCGCGCCGGTACGGCGGCGGCGTACGGGGGGCGTCCGGTGGAAGAACAGGTGGCGGTCGGAGCCGTGGCCGACCTGCGGTGACCTGCGGGGGCCCCGCCCCTCCGGCCGGCCGGGGCCGGCGCCGTCCTTCCGGGAGCCCACGGGCCTGCGGAGGATCCTGGAGAAAGGTCCGACTCGTCGACCTCACAAGGGAGTTGCCCGCATGATCCGCCTCGCCTACCGGACGCTCTCGGCCTTGGCGCTGAGCTCCGCCCTGGTCCTCGCGGCCACCCCGTCAGCCCTCGCCGACCCGCCCCAGCCGATCCCCGTGCCCCCGCCCGCCGCCACCGACATCGTCGGCGTCGGCGCCCAGGTCATGGAGTCGCTCTTCAACCAGCTCTCCACCGACTACAACGCCTCCCTCACCTCCGCCGGCAACACCACCTCGCCCCGCCTCTACAGCTGGGACTCGGTCGGGGCGAACCTCATCACCCCCAAGGCGGGATCGTCCCCGCTGGTCCGCCCGATGTTCTCCAGTGCGGGCATCACGGCGGTGAACGCCACCACGAGCAGCACCGTCGACTTCGCCCGCAGCACCCGCGGCCCGAGCGTCAACGACCCGGCGTCCACCCTCTTCGTCAACCTGGCGAAGGACGCCGTGAGCTGGGCCGCGCCGACCGGCGGCCACGCCCCGAACAGTCTGACCGCCGCCCAGCTGCGCGGCATCTACGAGTGCCACACCACCAACTGGCGGCAGATCGACTCGGCGCTGCCCGACGCCCCCATCAAGCCGGCACTGCCCATCTACAACTACGAGCACATCACGGACGCCGCGTCGATGTTCCTGGCCGGGATCCAGCAGACCAGCGGGCCGAGCTACGTGAGGATCGGGGACTGCGTCACCCTCATCCGGGAGGAGAACAGCGGCACGGGCGCCTTCCTGCACGACCCGGACGTAGTCGTCCCGTACTCCGTCGGCCGCTACATCGGCCAGACCTACGGCGGCCACGCCACCCCGACCGACAACCCGGGCGCGCTCGTCCCGCGCGCGATCGGCGGTGTCCCGGTGGTGAACCCGTCCAGCCACACCCTCCACGCCACGTTCGCCGCCTCGTACTTCGCCTACCGGCTCCGGGTCGCCCTCCGGGAGGCGGAGTGGAACGCCGGTGACGCGCACGCCCGGGCGCTCCGCGAGATCTTCTCGCCGAACGGCTGGATCTGCTGGTCCGGCGCGTCGAGGATCCGCAGTCACGGCTTCCTCGCACTTCCCCCCGGGGCCTGCGGCTCGACGGAGCACAGCTGACGGCCGGGGCCGCCCGGCCCCGCCCGCCCGGCCCCGCCGCGCACACCACCCGACGGCAGCCCCGGGCGGCGTACGGGGGGCGTCCGGTGGAAGAACAGGTGGCGGTCGGAGCGGGCGGGGACCGGGGGTGACCTGCGGGGGGCGTCCACCCCCCAGAAGCCTGGGATCTTCCGGGTCACGGACCGGCACACCGATGATCCCGGTGGCCCGACCGCCCGCCCCCGACAGGGAGTTCACCTCGTGCACCGTCTCACCGCCCGGGTCGCCCCGGCCCTCGCACTGGCCGCCGCGCTCGCCCTCGCCTCCGCCGCCCCGGCGCTCGCCGACCCGCCCCAGCCGATCCCCGTGCCCCCGCCCGCCGCCACCGACATCGTCGGCGTCGGCGCCCAGGTCACGGAGTCGCTCTTCAACCAGCTCTCCACCGACTACAACGCCTCCCTCACCGCCGCCGGCAACACCACCTCGCCCCGCCTCTACAGCTGGGACTCCACCGGGACGACCCTCATCACCCCCAAGACCGGATCGTCCCCGCTGCTCCGCCCCGACCGGTCCAACGCGGGAATCATCGCGCTGGCCTCCAACACCAGCGGCACGCTGGACTTCGCCCGCAGCACCCGGGGCCCGAAGGTCGACGACAGCGTGAACACGCTGTTCGTCGCCATGGCCAAGGACGCCGTCAGCTGGGCCGCCCCGACCGGCGGCCACGCCCCGGCCAACCTCACCACCGCGCAGCTGCGCTCCATCTACACCTGCACCGTCACCAACTGGCGGCAGATCGACCCGGCGCTGCCCGACGCCACCATCCGCCCGATGCTGGCCGGCCACCTCCTGGTGACCCGGTCGGGGGTGGACGGCGCCTCCATGGACTCCTCCGGGTTCTTCCTGCAGGCCCTCGACTACTACTCCGCGATCGTGGGGGACCCCTGGACGGACCACTCGTGCGTCGGTGTCGTCGAACGGGAGAACCAGGGCACCGACGCGGTCCTGCACGACCCGGACGTGATCGTCCCGTACTCCGTCGGCCGCTACGTCGGCCAGGTCTACGGCGGCTACTCCACCCCGACCGACAACCCGGGGGTGCTCGTGCCACGCGCGGTCAACAACGTCCAACCGGTCAACCCCACGACCCACACCATCAGCGCGCCCTACTCGGCTTCGGCGTACGGGCGAGTCCTCTACAACACCGTCCGCCAGTCCGAGTGGAACACCTTGGACGCGCACGGTGTCGCGCTGCGCGCCATCTTCGGCCCGTCCGGCTGGATCTGCCGGAGCGGCACCGGTGCCGCCGACATCCGCCTGCACGGCTTCCTCCCGCTACCGGGCCCCGTATGCGGCTCGCACACCCACAACTGACCGACCGCGGGCCCCGGACGCGTACTGCGTCCGGGGCCCGCG
>NZ_JBEXNT010000065.1:0-51746 GCF_040611255.1 Kitasatospora sp. NPDC002965
CCCATCGACCCGTCCGTCGACGCCATACCACCGATCACCAGGTCGAACCCGGTCTTCTCCAACGCCTTCGCCAGCACCGCCGACGTCCCGATCACGTCCGAACCGTGGATGCCGTCGTCGTTCACGTGCACGGCCTTGTCCGCACCCATCGACAACGCCTTGCGCAGCGCGTCCTTCGCATCGTCCGGACCCACCGTCAACACCGTCACCTCGGCATCACCGCTCGCCTCCGCGATCCGCAACGCCTGCTCCACGCCGTACTCGTCCAGCTCCGACAGAAGGCCGTCCACGCCCTCCCGGTCGGTGGTGTGATCGCCCGAGAAACGACGGTCACCCGTCGCGTCCGGCACGTGCTTCACACAGACAACGATCCTCAAGCTCATGAGCGGTTCTCCTGGTACGGGTGCACTTGGTACGGGTGCACTGGTCCACGGCCTCAGGTCATGCCGAGGGTACTGAGTGCCAAGTCCGGCGCACCGCGCCCTGCGTGCGGCGCGCGCCACCTGGACCGGCATGCCCTGTCGGCTCTCTTCGACTGGCGTCAGAGGCTCTCCCGAGAGAATACGGCACTCAGTACCCCTCGTAAAGGAACTCAGTACCCTTCGGCCCTCCGGCGGGTCCGGCAGAGGGGCCGCGAACGGCGCCGGCGAGCCGGCGAGCCGCGGTAACGGGCCGGGCGGTGGACCGGGGAAGGGCTGCGCGCAAGGTTTGTGCAAGCACCTGCCAGGACCCGTCATGGAATCCGCCAGACCGCCCGGGCAGACCCTCGTCGGGGCCGCCGAGACCCGGGGCCCCGGACCGGGATCAAGGAGGGGGACCGACATGACCTTGGTGCACGGGGAAGTCCGCCACGGGGAACGGCGGAACGGACAGCAGGGCGGGGAGCGGCCGGGCAACCGGCGGTCGTGGGCCACGCTGACCGACTGCAAGGAGGTGCTGGTGGTCGTGCACTCCATGGTGTACGGCCAGCGGCTGCACGACATCTACCCGCTGCTCGGCGCGGACCTGCGGGTCCACGTCCAGTTCACGGTGGCGCCGCACGCCTTCAACGGGGGTGCGGCGGCACACGTCCGGCGGCTCGGTGGCACGGTGCTGCCGTGGGCGGAGGCCGTCCGGCGGGAGTTCGACCTGGTGCTGGCGGCCGGCTCGCAGGGACTGGAGCAGTTGCGCGGCCCGCTCGTCCGGCTGCCGCACGGGGCCGGGCACATCAAGCTGTCACCCGGGCAGGCAGGGGTGGCAGGGGTGGCAGGCGCGACCGGCCCGGCGGAGGCGACGGGCGGGGGCTCGGCCGGCGAGCGCGCGGTAGGAGGAGACCCGACGGGCGGGGGCCCGGTGGGGGCGGAACCGGTGGGCGCCGAGTCCGGGCGGTCCGCTCGAACGGTCGCCGGGCTCGGGCCCGAGTACGTCACCTGGAACGGGCAGCTGGTGCCCACCGCGTACGCGCTCGCCCACCAGGACGACCTCACCGAACTCGGCCGCGGCTGCCCGGAGGCGCTGCCGATCGCCGAGGTGGTCGGCGACGGCTGCTACGACCGGATCGCCGCCGCGCTCCCCGCCCGCGAACGGTACCGGGCGGCGCTCGGGCTGCGGCCCGACGAGCGGCTGGTGGTGGTCTGCTCCACCTGGGGCAGCGGCTCGCTGTTCACCAGGCTGGACGCGGTCCTGCCTCGGCTGGCCGCCGAACTGCCCCGGCACGGCTACCGGACCGCGCTGCTGGTCCACCCCAACGTCGCCGCCCAGCACAGCCCCTGGGCCGTGCGCTCCTGGGCGACGGCGACCTCGCGCGGGGCGGTCACCGTGCTCTCGCCCGAGGAGGACTGGCGGCCGCTGCTCGTCTCGGCCGACTTCATCATCGGCGACCACGGCTCCGTCACCCTGTACGGCACGATGACCCGGGCGCCGATCCTGCTCGCCGAGTACCCGCACCGGGACGTCAATCCGCGGTCGCCCGGCGCGCTGCTCGCCCGCACGGCGCCGTCACTCACCCCGGCCCACCCGCTGACCGCCCAGCTCGCGTACGCGGCGGAGCAGTACCGGCCCGAGGAGTACGCCGCCATCGCCGCGCGGATCAGCTCCGAGCCGGGCCGGTTCGACCGGCGGATGCGGCGGCTGCTCTACCGCGTCCTCGGCCTGGGCGAACCCGCCCACGCGCCGGAACCACCGGCGCTGCCCCTTCCCCCGCCCCTGTCGCTCGTGTCGTCCTCGGGGGGCGCGGGGTTCGCCGGGCCCGGCGGATCTGCCGGACACGGCGGACACGGCGGGTGGGGGTGACCGTGGCCGCACTGCACACGGTGCGGCTCGCCCCGGCCGACGGCCTCGCGCCGTCGGCCGGGGCGCCCGCCTCGCTCTTCGAGGCCCGCGTCCACTCCCCCGCCGGTTTCTGCCACGGTCTGCTCACCAGCTGCCTGCGGAACGATCCGGACGGCGACCCGCTCGCCCGCACCTTCGTCGACGAGCACCTGGCGCTCGACCTCACCGACCCCGACGCCGGCCGGTGGCGCCACCATGCCGACGTCCTCCACCTCCGCGCGCCCGATCCCCGACAGGCACTCGCCCGGCTCGCCGCCGTCCTGCGGGCGCACCCCGGTTGCGCGGTCGCCTCGGCCGAGTGCGGCGGGGGCTCGTTCCTCGTCCTCGCCCGGACGGGAGGGCGGCTGGCCCTCCGGCTCCGGCCCGGCACCGGCGGTCCGCCGTCCTCCTGGCCGCGGTCGGCCGTCGGTTCGCTCGCCCACGCCTGGTTGGCCGCCGGGCGGGCACTGGCCGAGATCACCACGTTGGCCGCCTCGGCGTCCTCCCCGCACGGGTCGCTCGGCGGCAGGTTCGGCCGCGGACGGCGACCCGGTACACCCTCCCCGCCGACCGCTCCGCCGACCGGGCGCCCACCCGGACGGCCCGACGGCCGGTGAGCCGAACCGACCCGCGCCCGGCGGCACCACTACTCCGGGCCCGCCTCCCCGTCGTCCGACGGGGAGGCGGCGGCCCCCAGGGCGTCGAGGCCGGCGGCCAGGCGGGCGGCGTCGGGGGCGGCCAGCGCCCGATAGTGGGCCAGCGACTCCCGGTACCGGGCCGCCGCCTCGGTGAGGCGCCCGCGGTCACGGGCCAGGTCGCCGGTGAGTTCGAGGACACGGGCCTCCCAGTGCCGGGCCTGACCGGTACGGAACTCGGCCAGCGCCTCCGCGTAGCAACGCTCCGCCTCCCCGTCCGCACCGAGCGCCGCGTGCGCCTGACCGAGGAAGGCGAGCGCCCGGGCGGCCTCGTACGCGGCGGGCACGGCGGCCAGCTCACGGTGGGCGCCGGTGATCACCGGGACGGCCTCGGCGGCCCGCCCGGCGGCGAGCAGGACGTCACCCAGCGCCAGACGGGCGAGGGCGGTGCCACGGGCGTAGCCCCGGGCCTCACGCAGGGTGACCGCCCCGCGGAGGCACTCGGCCGCCTCGGTGAGCCGGCCCGCCGTCCGGTGGGTCTGGCTCAGGCCGTAGAGCGCGTCGGCCTCGACGAGCGGGTCGCCCACCGTCCGAGCCAGCGCGAACGCCTCCTCGAACCAGGCGGCCGCCTCCTCCCCCTCCCCGGCGTTGCGCAGGCCGGTGCCGCCGGAGGTGAGCATCCGCAGCTCCCCGGCCCGGTCGCCGGCCGCGCGGGCGGCGGCCCGGCCGATCCGGTGCGCCTCGATCCAGAGCCGGGCCGGACGCCGCCGGAGGAACAACGGCCACATGGCGTCGACGAGTTGCCAGGCGACGGCGGTCCGGTCGGTGGCGGCGGCCCAGCGCAGTGCGTCCGCGAGCCGGTCGGCCTCGGCGTCCAGCCAGCCGAGAGCCTCCGCCTCCTCGGTGAACTCTCGTGCGCGGGGCACCGGTTGCCGCGTGTAGTCACGGCCCAGGGTGCGGTGGCTCGGGCTGAGCAGCGCCTCGGCGGCGGTCGCGGAGGCCAGGTACCAGTCGAGGACACGGTCGACGGCGGCCCGGCCCTCCGGTGCGTCACGGACCTCGACGGCGAGCGCCCGGGCGTGCAACTTCACCAGATCGTGAAAACGGAATCCGCCCTCCATTTCCTCCAGGAGGTGGACGTCGATCAGGCCGTCGAGCAGCCGGTCCGCCACGCCGGGTGCCAAGTCGCCCACGGCGCAGGCGACATCGAGCGTGAAGACGGGGAAGGGCAACAGACCGAGAAGCCGGTAGAAGCGCGCCGCGTCCGCGTCCAGCACATCGAAGGACGCGTCCAGCACGTGGTGCACGGCCTCTCCCTCCACGTCGAATGCGGCGAGCCGGTCGGATTCGTGGCCGAGCGCCTCGGCGGTGGCCGCGAGCGACTGGACCGGGCGGGCCGCGATCCGGGCGGCGGCCAGACAGACCGCGAGCGGCAGGCCCGCGCAGCGCTCCACCACCTCGGCGGCGGCGGCGCGTTCGCGGGCCACCCGGTCCTCGCCGACCCGCTGGGTGAGCAGTTGCGCCGCCGCGTCGTCCGAGAGCAGGTCGACCTTGCGGAACACGGCCCCGTCTATGCCGAGGCCGGTGAGGCGGCGCCGGCTGGTGACCACGACGACGGCGTGCTCCGAACCGGGCAGCAGCGGGCGGACCTGCGCCGCCGTGGAGGCGTTGTCGAGCAGCACGGCGATCCGGCGTTCGGCGGCCAGCGAGCGCCACAGCGCGGCTCCCTCCGCCAGGCTGCCGGGCACCGGCGTGATCCCGAAGGCCCGCAGGAAGGCACCCAGCGCCTCGGCCGGGTCGGCCGGCCCGCCCGGGGCGTGACCGCGCAGGTCGGCGTAGAGCTGGCCGTCGGGGAACCTGCCGGACAGGCCGCGCAGCCACTGGGTGGCGAGCACCGTCTTGCCCACCCCGGCCGGACCGGTCACCACCACCGTGACGTCGGCGGCGTCGGTCGCGTCGCCCAACGACCGGTCCAGCGCCGCGAGATCGTCCTCACGTCCGACCAAGCGTCGCGGCACCGGGGGGAGTTGGCGTGGCACGGGAAGCGCCGGGGCCGGGGCCGGCCCGCCGTGGATGTGCACGCTCCGGATCGACCCGGCCTGGACCACCGAACCGCCCACCCGGGTGCCGGAGACCGAGTAACTCCCGCCCTTCGACTGCTGATCCGCCTCACTCACCGGCCGCTCCCGCCGGCCGGCCGTGCACCCGGCTGCGCATCCGGCTCCGTGAACGTCACAGGCTCCACTGGTCCCCCTACCCGCAGAACGACGTATCCGAGTGGCAGGACCCCGACGGTGATCAGAGGTGATCAAATACCGTGCAGCCGATACCACATGACGCATGGTCATATGGAGAATATGCCAATAACCTCGATCCCTGAAGAAGGCAGACGGTATAGCAGCGGCGCCCGAAAGCGTGGGATGCTCACCTCCGACACGGCAAGCTGGTAGCCAACCGGCGGGGGGCGTCGAATGGAGTTCCATCTTCTGGGCTCGGTTGAACTTTCGGTGAACGGCGAGTTGTTGGCGATTCGCTCGGACAAGCGTCGCCGCCTGCTCGCCGCCCTGGCCCTGGAGGTGGGGCGACCGCTCTCGCACGAGTGGCTGGCCAACAGGATCTGGGACGAGGAACCGCCGCCCAGCGCGCTGGCCAGCATCTACAGTCACGTCTCCCGCATTCGGAGCGAGTTGCGAAAGGCCGCCGACGCGGAAGGCCTCAGCGCGCCCCGGGACGTCCCCACCATCGACACCCGATCGCACACGTATGCGCTTCGCACCGACCCCCAATTGATCGACTGGCATCGCTATGTCGACCTTTCGCGGCGAGCCCGCCAACTCGCGGACAACGGGGACGACGTCCAGGCGCGGACCGTCCTGAGCCGGGCCGAGGAACTGTGGCGCGGCGAACCGCTCGCCGGGCTCCCCGGCGGCTGGGCCCAGTCCACCCGCGCCACCATGGCCGACCAGCGCCTCGCCACCACCCTCCTGCGGGTCGAGATCGACCTCCGGCTCGGCCGCCACAGCGAACTCATCCCCGAACTCACCGCGCTCCGCGAGGAGCGCCCCACCGACGAACGCGTCGCCGCCCACCTGCTGGTCGCCCTCCACGGCGCCGGCCGCCAGGCCGAGGCGCTCGCCGTCTACCCCGCCGTCGTCCGCCGCCTCCGCGCCGACCTCGGCACCGCCCCCGGCGCCGCCCTCACCCGCCTCCACGAGCGGATGCTGCGGGGCGCCCCGGTCGCCGAGTTGTTCACCCGTCGCGATCCTCGGGGAGCCCAGACCCCCGCCCGACAGGCAACGCCAGTACGCCACCCCGAGCAGGACAGTCGGTCCAATCTCCCGGCGCCCCCGCATCTCGTCGGAAGGGTAGCGGAGTTACACCGGCTGCGGTCAGGTCCGACATCGGCCCTGGCCGGAGGCGGCGTGATCACGGTGGAGTCGATATCAGGGATGGCAGGAGTCGGCAAGACCGCGCTCGCCCTGACCGTGGCACATCTACTGCGGGACGAGTTCCCCGAGGGCCAGTACTACATACCGCTGCGCGCCCAGGGCGGCCCCCAGCCGCTCACCTCGACCACCGCAGCTGCCAATCTCCTGCGACTCCTGGGCGTCGGCGTCGCGGACATGCCCTCGGACAGCGCGGACCTCAGCGCGCTGTGCCGCAAACTTCTGGCCGAACGAAGGGCGATCGTCGTCCTCGACGACGCCGTCGGTCCCGAGCAGGTCCGGGACATCCTGCCGTCCGCCCCCACCTCCCTAGTGATTGTCACAAGCCGCCGGCGTCTTACCGAGCTGTCTCGTGCGAGGTCACTCTTCCTCGATGTCCTCCCGCTCAAGGACGCGATGGACTTGTTCGCCCAACTCATCGGCCCCGAAAGAGCCTGCGCATCGAGCCAGCTCGCCGAAGTGGTGCGCCGATGCGGGCTGCTTCCGCTCGCGATCGAGCTGGCTGCGAGCAGGCTCCGGGCCCGACCTTCGTGGTCCCTCGACCATCTGATCCAACGGCTCTCGAGAAAGAGCAACCGGCTTCTCGAGATCCGTGACGGCTACGCCACGGTGGCCTCCGCCTTCGAGGTCTCCTATCAGGAGCTCTCGGCCGAGCAGCGCCGCGCCTTTCGACACCTCGGTCTCCATCCCGGACCCGACTTCGGCCTCCCCGCCGCGACGGCCCTCATCGATCGCCCCCTCGACCAGACGGACCAGATCCTCGAAAGCCTTCTACGTCTGCACCTCCTCCAGGAACGCTCGCCCGAGCGCTACCAGTTCCACGATCTGCTCCAGGAGTACGCCGTCGCACTCGCACACCAGGAGGACAGCGCAGACGAGCGCGACGGCGCGCTGCGGCGGCTTGCGGGTCTCACCCTTCACGCGGGTGACATGGCGGACCGGGCCGTCTATCCGAACCGACCTCGCCAGAATTTGCCGACTCCGGGTCAGTTTGCTTTTCCGTACGACACTCTGGCCGAACTCGGACTACGCGAACCGGCCTCCGCGCGCACCTGGCTGGAGGCCGAACGAGCGGGCCTGCTTGCCCTCGCTGCGTCGCTGCGGGAGAACGGCCTGCGAGAGGCCGCCGGATGGCTGGCGCACGTGCTGGGCGCCGACCTCGACTCCCAGGGATACTGGGCCGACGCATATCAAGCACATCTCGCGAGCGTCCTGCACTGGCGCGCGACCGGGAACACTCAGCGCGAGGCATGGGCACTGCTCGACCTGGGATCGACACTCATCCGCCTTTCCCGCTACCCGGAGGCGGGCCGGACGCTCACCCACGCGTTGACACTCGCCCGGGCCTCGGCGGACCCGGAGGCGGAGGCCGAGGTCCTGGGCAAACAAGCCGAGGTCCACTGGGCTCAGAGCGACCTCGCATCCGCGCTCGCCGTCCAGCTGAGCGGGATGGAAGTGCGCCGAACCCTCGACGACCACTGGAACACGGCCCGCTTCCTCTGCAATATCGGCGTCATTCACATTTCCATGGGGAATCACCGGGCGGCACTCGAATCGCTGACCGAGGCGCTACCGCACGCCCAGTCATTTTCGGACTCGAGTCTCGAATTCAAGATCCTCAACAATATCGGCGAGATCAGACTCGGAATGCGCGAGCGCAGACCAGCCAGAAAGGCATTCGAACGGATTATCAGAATCAACGACGGGCATGTTTCCCAGCTCGACCTGGCCACCATCAAGACGAATCTCGCCGCCACTCTTGAGATCCCGGATGAGTTCCCTGCCGCTCAGGACCTCTACCACTCCGCACTCACGACGTTCCGCGAACTCGGCAGTGTCCGGCACGAGTCGGACGCTCACAACGGCCTCGGCGATCTTCTTGAGTCGACGGGAAGCCACAGCGAGGCTTCCGCCCACCACGCGAGAGCCCTGGACCTGGCCCGCTCAGTGGGCGCAGCGCGCGAGGAGGCAGCCGCGCTGCGAGGACTGGGCCGGGTCGATCTGTCACAGGGGAATATCGAACGTGCAATCGACACGCTGACCCGGGCGACGGATCTCGCCCGCCAGCTCCACGCCGCGCAGGAAGAGGCCCGCGCCTGGGAACTACTCGTCGACGCCCATGCCCGCCTCGGGGACACCCCCGCCGCCCGAACGGCCGCCAGACGCGCACTTACCCTCCTGCATGCTCTTGAAGTGTCGAGTCCGACCGATCTCGATCACCTCATGCAAGCAATTTCCACAGAAACACCACAACTGTGAGCAATATCGATCTCATGATCCGCTCACATGGATCAGTGATTCCATCCAGCCCCAGCCGTACTACGATTCCGCATATGGCAGCGCCGCACCGCCAATCGGACGGCGCCATGTTGAAACTTTGACATGCGTAGATCGGGATCAAAAGTACATGACCATGAACATGAAAAACTCGGTCATTCGCGCGGCCCTCGTTGCCGCCCTGGGGCTGGCAGGCACCTTGGGAGCTCACCAGCTCACGACCGAAAGCGCCGCCCGACCGATACCGGGCGGTTCCTTGTCGTCGAACACCGGGTCCGTCATCGCCATGCCGATCTGGGCGGCTCGGACCGTCAACGACTGAACCCCTGCGCGGGGTGCCTGCTCTGACGAGTGAGGCACCCCGCCCGACTTCTCAGCCGCCCAGGGCTACGGCGGCCTCTGCGGTGAGGAGGCGGAAGGTCAGGGACTCCTGGAGGTAGAGGTCCACGGTGTCAGGGGTGTGGGAGAGGTACCCGACGGAGACGTCCTGGCCGAGGACCAGTTCGAAGTCTCCGCCACGGGCGGAGAGCAGGAAGGCGCCCTCGACGGCCGGGGCCCAGATGATCTCGCCGTCGAGCAGGCGGGCGATGTGTGCGGCCACCGGGTAGCCGTGGTCCGAGGTCTCGCTCACGGCGGTGTAGGCCCCGGCGCCGAGGAGCAGGGCGTACGGGCCGCCGACGCCGGCGAGGCGGAGGACGGTGAGGGCCTGGCTGACGGCGGTGGGATAGTCCCGGACGTCGGCCGGGAGCGGCACCGCCGGGTTGGACGCGCCGGCGCGGATGCCCTCGATCCCCGCGGCCCGGTAGCCCTCGAAGACGGTGCGGTCCTCGGCCAGGGCGAGCGCCCGGGCGGCGTCCTTGACGGGCTGCCAGTCGGAGTCGCGGGAGCCGCGCTCGACGTCGTCGACGGCCTCGCGCGAGACGGTGAACGGGACGCGCAGTTCGACGACCGGCCGGGCCTCCCTGGCGTGGGCCACGACACCGTCCGCGGGCGGGTCGATGGAGGTCAGGTGTCCGGTTCCGACGGCGGCGAGCGCGAGGCCCTCGGGGCCGCTCAGGTCGACCACCCGGCGGCCTGCGACGTGCAGCTTGAAGGTCTGCCGGGCCTCCTCCTCGATCTCCTCCCAGGCGGCGGCCGAGACGGGGGCGAGGTCGCGGTGCAGGTTGTTCATCGTGACGGGGTCTCTTTCAGGCTGCCGATGGCGAGCGAGCCATCGAAGGAGGCGAGGGACGGGGCGCGGGGCGGCGCTGCGGGGACGGGCGGGGCGTCGGCGGTGTCCGCGGCCGGTGCGGGCGGCGGGTCGTCGAGGAAGTCCGCGGTCGGCACGTGGAAGAGGGTCCCGGTGACGGCGGTGGAGACGTCCAGCAGCCGGTCGTACGCGCCCGGCGGGCGGCCGACGAACATGTTCCGCAGCATCTCCTCCGTCACCTCCGGGTCGCGCGCGTAGCCGATGAAGTAGGTGCCGAACTCGCCACCGTCCTCGAACGATCCGAAGGCCATGTTGAACCGCATGATCTGCCGTTCCTCGCCGTCCGGGCCGGTGATCGTGGTCAGGGAGACATGCGAGTCGGCGGGTTGGGAGTCGTCGTCGAGTTCGATGTCGGTGAGCTTGGTACGGCCGACCGCCCGCTCCTGTGCCTCGACCGGCAACCTGTTCCAGGCGTCCAGGTCGTGCAGGTACTTCTGCACGATGACGTAGCTGCCGCCCGCGAACTCCGGGTCCTCGGGGCCGACCCGGACGGCGGCGTCCGCGGCCCGGCCCTCGGGGTTCTCGGTGCCGTCGACGAAGCCGAGCAGGTCACGGTCGTCGAAGTAGCGGAAGCCGTGGACGGCGTCCACGACGGTGGCCGCCCCGGCGAGCCGCCGGGTGAGCTGGCCGGCCAGTTCGAAGCAGAGGTCCATGCGGGCGGCCCGCAGGTGGAACAGCAGGTCGCCCGGGGTGGCCGGGGCGCGGTGACGGGCTCCGGCCACCTCCCGGAAGGGGTGCAGCGCCGCCGGACGGGGGCCGGCGAAGAGGCGGTCCCAGGCGTCGGAACCGATGCCGGTGACGCAGGTCAGGCCCGCGTCGGGGGCGCGGAAGCCGACGGAGCGGCGCAGTCCGGCGAGGTCGGGGAGCAGCGCGCGGACGGTCTGCTCGCCACCGGGGTCGACGGTGAGCACCAGGAAGATCGCGGCGCTGGTGAGCGGGGTGAGGACGGGTTGCGCGTCGGGCGGGTCGGCGGGCGGCGCCGGGTCGGCGGCCGGGAGTCGGGCGGCGGACGGGGGCGGCACGGAGGGCATGGCGGACTCCGGTCTCCGGGGTCTGATCGTCCGTACGATTACACCCCAGAGCGGACATTACGGCGCGGTCGCCGCCCCGAACGCGGGAAGGCCCGTACCGGACGGAGGATCCGTCCGGTACGGGCCGGCAGGTGACACGGTCCCCGGGACAGGTCCTGGGGCAGGTCCTGGGGCGGGGTCGGCGCGGGGGCCGGGCGCGACGGTGCGGCGCAGTGGCGCGGGGGTCAGCCGCGGGTGCGGCGGCGCAGGCCGGTCGCGGTGACCAGGGCGCCGAGCACGACCGCCGCCACCGGCACCACCAGCGCGGCACGGAAGCCGTCCAGCCCGGCCTGCGCGGTGCCGTCCGTGCCGGTCGCCGCCAGGTTGACGGTGGTCACCACCGAGAGGCCGAGTGCCGCGCCGAACTGGAAGGAGGTGTTGAGCAGCCCGCCGGCCAGCCCCTGCTCCTCCTCGGCCACGCCGTCGGTGGCGGCGATGGTCAGCGGCCCGTAGGCGAGCGCGAACGCCAGTCCGGTGAGGATCATGGTCGGGAACATCATCGGGTACGTCCAGTCCAGCCCGACCGGCAGGAACAGTGCGTACGAGACGGCCGCCAGGCAGAAGCCGCCGAGGATCACCCGGGCGTTGCCGAACCGCTCGACCAGCCGGGGCGTGAGCGTCGGGGCCAGTACCGCGTCCACGCCGACGGCGAGCAGCGCGAGCCCGGTCTGGAGGGAGCTCCAGCCGCGCAGGTCCTGGAGGTACAGGGTGACGACGAACTGGAAGCCGAAGAACGAGCCGGCGAAGAGCAGCGCGCCCAGGTTGGCCCGCAGGAGCGGCCCGGAGCGCAGCAGGCCGAGACGGACCAGCGGTGCGGCGGAGCGCCGTTCGATCGCCGCGAAGGCGGCCAGCAGGGCCAGTCCGCCGGCCAGCGAGGCCACCGTCCAGAGTGCCTCGGCGCCGGGCTCGCCGAGCCTGACCACCGCGTAGACCAGCAGCAGCATCGCGCCGGTGGCGGTCGCGGCGCCGGCCAGGTCGAAGCGTTCACCGGAGCGACGGGTGGGCGCCTCGTCGCGCGGGATCAGCGGCAGTGCGGCGATCAGCAGGGCGCCGGCCAGCAGGACGGGAGCGAAGAAGACCCAGCGCCAGCTGACGGCGGTGAGCAGCCCGCCGGCCACCAGGCCGAGCGAGAAGCCGGCCGCCGCCGTGCCCGCGTAGACGAGCAGGGCGCGGTTGCGGCGGGGCCCCTCGGCGAAGGCGGTGGTGATGACGGCCAGTCCTGCGGGGGTCATGAAGGCCGCGGAGAGGCCGGTGACGAAGCGGGCCAGGATGAGCATCCAGCCCTCGGTGGCGAGACCGCCGAGGCCGGAGAAGAGGACGAAGACGGTGAGCCAGAGCAGGAACATCCGGCGCCGGCCCAGCAGGTCGGCGGTCCGGCCGCCGAGCAGCATGAACCCGCCGTAACCGAGCACGTAGGCGCTCAGCACCCAGCTGAGTGAACCGGTGCTCATCCCCAGGTCGGCGCGGATCGACGGGAGCGCCACGTTGAGCATCGCGACGTCGATGCCCTCCAGGAAGATCGCGCCGCAGAGCACGAGGAGCACGGCTGCCTCCCGCCCGCCGAAGCGGGACGGGGGCCCGGAGGCGGCGTCGACCCGGCCGCCGGACGGGCCCGGGCTTCCGACAGGGCCCGGGCTTCCGGTTTCGGGCACGGCTGATGACACGGACACGGAGGTCTCCTGGGAGTGCGCGGGGAGGCGAGGGCGACAGAACGAGCCGGTTCCTCTTCGGCCGGTCGGTTCCCTCTTGTAACCACTGGCCATCCTGAGGCAGCATCAGGAGCTGTGGAAGAAGGCACTTTGAAGTTACCGACGCACTGCGCGGGTACCGAGGACGGCTACGACGTGCTCCAGTGGGACACCCGGGAGGACTGCGAGGTCCGGCAGATCCTCGACCGGATCGCCGACAAGTGGTCGCTGCTGGTCATCGCCCTGCTCGACCGCCGCTCGCTGCGCTTCACCGAGCTGCGGCGCGAGATCGACGGGGTCAGTCAGCGAATGCTCACCGTCACGCTGCGGCAGCTGGAGCGTGACGGCCTGGTCGAACGGACGGTCCACCCGGTGGTGCCGCCCCGGGTGGACTACGCGCTGACGCCGCTGGGGCGGACGCTGCACGCCACCATCCAGTCGCTGGTGACGTGGACGGAGTCGCATCAGCGGGAGATCGCGACGGCCCGCGCCTCGTACGACGCGCGCGCGGTCTGAGCACCCGCCGCACAGCACGGCGAAGGGGCGGGCCCGGGTCGGGTCCGCCCCTTCTTGCCGCGGGTTCGCCGCGCGGTGCCGGCGCCCTGCCGCTGCCGCCGCCTCGCCGTCAGACCCGCAGGGCGGCGAGCTGCTCGGCGAACGGGACCACGGCCTGGGCGGCCGGGGCTTGCGCACCCGGGGCGGTCTGCTCCGGCCGGGCCGAGGGGACGCGGCCGGCCAGCAGCGCGGCGAGCTCGCCGGCCGCCCGGTCGATCCGCCCGGGGAGGCCGTCGGTGAGCCGGTCCCCCGCGGCGCCCCAGTCGTCGGTGGCCGCGTACACCGCAGTCGGGACGACGACCGCCCGCAGGTAGCTGAAGAGCGGCCGGACGGCGTGCTCCAGCGCCAGCGAGTGCCGGGGCGTGCCTCCGGTGGCCGCGATCAGCACCGGCTTGCCGGTGAGCACGTCCGGGTCGATCACGTCGAAGAACGACTTGAACAGCCCGCTGTACGAGGCCGCGAAGATCGGCGTCACCGTGATCAGGCCGTCGGCGCGGGTGACCTCCTCGATCGCCTCGCGCAGTGCGGCGCCGGGGAAGCCCGTGACGAAGTTGTTCGCGATGTCGGTCGCGAGGTCGCGCAGTTCGACCACCGTCACCTCCACCGGCCGCCCGGCGGAGCCGAGCCGGCGGCTCGTCGACTCGGCCAGCCGGTCGGCGAGCAGCCGCGTCGAGGACGGCTTGCTCAGGCCGGCGCTGACCACCACCAGTCGGTACGCGGTCACTTGGTCACCTCCGTGGTCTCCTGCTGCTCCTGCTGCTCGCCCTGCCGGGCGAGCTCGGCCGCGACCCGGGCCTCGTGGGTCGGCCCGTCCGGGACCTCGGCCGGGCGGCCCTTCGCGAACTCGGCGCGCAGGACCGGCACGACCTCCTCGCCGAGCAGGTCCAGCTGCTCCAGCACCGTCTTCAGCGGCAGGCCGGCGTGGTCCATCAGGAACAGCTGGCGCTGGTAGTCGCCGAAGGACTCGCGGAAGGTCAGCGTCTTCTCGATGACCTCCTGCGGGCTGCCCACGGTGAGCGGGGTCTGGTCGGTGAACTCCTCCAGCGAGGGGCCGTGCCCGTACACCGGCGCGTTGTCGAAGTACGGGCGGAACTCGCGCACCGCGTCCTGCGAGTTCTTCCGCATGAACACCTGGCCGCCGAGCCCGACGTACGCCTGTTCGGCGGTGCCGTGCCCGTAGTGGGCGTAGCGCTCCCGGTAGAGGTTGACCAGCTTCTGGAAGTGCTCCTTGGGCCAGAAGATGTTGTTCGCGAAGAAGCCGTCACCGTAGTAGGCGGCCTGCTCGGCGATCTCCGGGCTGCGGATCGAGCCGTGCCAGACGAACGGCGCGACGCCGTCCAGCGGGCGCGGGGTGGAGGTGAAGGACTGCAGCGGGGTGCGGAAGCGACCCTGCCAGTCCACCACGTCCTCGCGCCACAGCTGGTGCAGCAGCGCGTAGTTCTCGATCGCGAGCGGGATGCCCTGGCGGATGTCCTTGCCGAACCACGGGTAGACCGGGCCGGTGTTGCCGCGACCCATCATGAGGTCCACCCGGCCGTCCGCGAGGTGCTGGAGCATCGCGAAGTCCTCGGCGATCTTCACCGGGTCGTTGGTGGTGATCAGGGTGGTCGAGGTGGAGAGGATGATGCGGTCGGTCTGCGCGGCTACGTACCCGAGCATGGTCGTCGGCGAGGACGGCACGAACGGCGTGTTGTGGTGCTCGCCGGTCGCGAAGACGTCCAGGCCGACCTCCTCGGCCTTGCGTGCGATGGCGACCATCGCCTTGATCCGCTCGTGCTCGCTCGGGGTGCGGCCCGTGGTCGGGTCGGGGGTGACGTCGCCGACGGTGAAGATTCCGAACTGCATGCTGCTCACCACACTCCTGATGAATCCCGGTCGGGATCCGATCGTCAAAGTTTCAACCACCTTAGCATCGACCGTCCCGCCGATATTCCCCCGAGCGCCCCTCTCCTCGCCCCCGGCTGCCCACCGACCCCCTCCCCGGGCTGTCGAGGGCCGCCGGGGGCGGGAGCGGGGGCCGGGCGGGGAGGTCAGTCGGTGTAGGCGGGCTCGGGGGTGCGGTCGGCGGGGATGCGGTCGATGGGAGCGGGGGTGGGGTGGGCGGGTCGGGCGCGGCGGGTACCGAGCGCCTCGGGGAGGAGGGTGAGCAGGCCCGCGACGGCGAGGCCGGCGCCCAGCCAGAGGGGCGCGCGCAGGCCCCAGGCGTCGATCGCGAGGCCGCCGAACGAGGTGCTGATGATGATCCCCAGGGTGATGAAGGAGGAGTGGACGGTGTTCACCAGCGGGCGGGCGTTGCCGGTGCGCTGGACCCGGGACACCATCGCGGGGTTCATCGTGACGCCGACCAGACCGATGCCCAGCAGGAACGCGACGGCCGGCACCGGCAGGTCGGCGAAGAGCGCGAAGCCCGCCAGGAAGACGGCGTTCAGCGCCAGACCCAGGGTGAGCACGGGCACCGCGAAGCGGTCGGCGAAGCGCCCGACCACGGTGTTGCCGACGACGGTGGCCGCGCCGTACGCGACCAGCAGCAGCGGGACGGAACCGGCCGAGAAGCCGGTGACCTCGGTGAGGATCGGGTTGGCGTAGCTGAACGCGGCGAAGGTCGCGCCGATGATCAGGGTGCTGGTGGAGAAGGTCAGCCAGAGCCGGGGGTTGCGGAAGACGCCCAGCTCGGAGCGGACGGAACCGCCGCCCTCGGCGTGGTCGACGTCGGGCACGCCGGCGAGGGTGCAGAGCGCGGCGACCACGGTGAGCACGGCGACCGTCCAGAAGGCGGCCCGCCAGCCCAGGTGCTCCCCGATCACGGTGGCCAGCGGCAGTCCCAGCAGGGTGCCGAGCATCAGGCCGTTCATCGCGACGGCGATGGCCCGCCCACGGATCTCCGGGCGGGCGAGCTGCGCGCAGAGCGAGATCGAGACGCCGAAGAACGCCTGAGCCGCGACGCCGGTGACCACCCGGGCCACCAGCATCACCGGGTAGCCGGAGGCGGTCGCGGCGATCAGGTTCCCTGCCAGGAATATCGCGAAGAGAAGGATCAGGGCGTTCTTCTGGCGCATCCTCAGGACCGCGACGGTGAGGAACGGGCCGCCGAACGACATCGCGACCGCGAAGGCCGTGATCAGGTAGCCGACCTGCGGGACGGTGACGTCGAGGCCCTCCGCCAGTTGCGGCATGAGCCCGGCGACCGCGAACTCGCTGGTCACCATCGCGAAGATGCCGAGGGCGAGGACGTACACGGCACGTGGCACGGTGTTGCTCCCAGGTGGTTTTGGATTGATCGGTTCAAAATTAGGGCAGGCGAAGGCGCGGGAAGGCGGAAGGGAAGGCGGAAGGAGGTCCGGTCGGGCGGTGACCTCAGGGGGCCAGGGCGTCGAGCGCGGTCGCGGCGACGGCTTCGAGGGCGGCCCGGTCGGCCCCGCCCTGGGCGGCGACCCGCATGCCGCCGATCACCGCGTTCAGGAACCGGGCCAGGTCGCCCGGATCCCGGCGGGAGGCGATCTCGCCCGACCGCTGCCCCGCCGCAAGCACCCCCCGGAGCGCGACCAGCCGGATCTCCTGGTCCCGGCCCACCATCGCGGCCGCCTCGGGGTCGCGCCCGGCCAGTTCGACGATGGTGTTCACGGTCAGGCAGCCGATGCTGCGCCCCTCCGGGCGCAGGGCGAACTCGGCGTCGACGATCCGCTCGAACAGGGCCCGGATCCGCGCCGCCGGGGGCAGCTCCGGGTCCTCCAGAAGGGCGATCTGCGGGATGGTCATCAGGTCGATGTAGCGGGCCAGCGCCCGCTTGAACAGGTCGTGCTTGCTGCTGAACGTGTTGTAGATGCTGCTCCGCCCGAGACCGGTCGCCGCACAGAGGTCCTGTGTGGAGGTGGCCTCGTAACCGTTCGCCCAGAACGCGCGCATCGCCGCGTCCAGCGCCCGGTCCTCGTCGAAGGTGCGCGGTCTCGCCATGGCAGCACCGTAGCTTTTTGGATCGGTCGGTGCAATACCCGGGAGCGGGCCCCGCCCGGCCCGCCCGGCCCGCCCGGCGCGGACGGCCCACCCGGCGCGGACGGCGCGCGCGACAATGGGAGGAGTCGGGCGCGGCCGGCCCGGAGCTCCGGAAGGACGGCGAACCGATGACGGCCTACATCGAGGTGAGCGCGCTGAGCCACGAGGGCCTGGTGCGGGAACAGAACGAGGACAGCCTGGCCGTCGGGCCGTGGACGCTCTGTGCGACGGTGACCACCAATCCGCAGACCATGCTCTTCCCCGTCGGCCCGCCGTGCGTGGTGGCGGTCGCCGACGGCCTCGGCGGCCACCCCGGCGGCGAGGTGGCCAGTTCCCTGGTCGCGCGGCGGCTGGCGGCGGCCGGCCCGGACCTGGTCAGCGAGGAGGCCGTCCGCGAGGCGCTCCAGGGCTGCAACCGGGCGGTGTACGCGGCGGCGGCCGACGATCCGGAGCTGGCCGCGATGGGGACGACGGTCGCGGGCCTGGTGCTGCTGCCCGACGAGGCCGTGGTGTTCAACGTCGGCGACAGCCGGGTCTACCGGGTCGAGGGGACGGGGCTGCGCCGGGTCAGCGTGGACGACAGTCCGCCGCTGCAACCCGGTCGGCGCACCACTTCGCTGGTCACCCAGTCGCTCGGTGGCTCGCTCGGCCTCACCTTCGTCGAACCGCACGTGCGCCGCGCCCCGCTGGCGGTCGGCGACCGGTACCTGGTGTGCAGCGACGGGCTGACCGACCCGCTCCCGGAGGACGAGCTCTTCGCCCTGCTCGACCTCCCGCCCGACGATCCCGGACGGGCCGACGGGCGGGCCGCGTTCGCGCTCTGGAAGGCGGCGATCGAGGCCGGCGGCCCGGACAACATCACGCTGGCGCTGGTACGGATCGGGGCGTGAGCGGGGTGGGACGACCACGGAGGTGCCCCCGGCGGTGCGCGTCGCGCGCCGCCGGGGGCACCCGGTGGACCCTCCGGCCGGAGCCGGCCGGTCGGTGGTTCGACCTCGGCAGTTCGACGTCAGTGCGTCGGCGTCAGTGCGTCAGCGGTCGGACGTGGGGACGGACGTCGGGCCGGGTCAGTACTCGGCCTTGATGTTCGCGCCGGAGAAGCCCTGCTGGCCGTAGAGGCTGACGAACACGTAGCCGGCCGGCGGGTTGGTGATGGTGAGGGTCTCGGTGTTGTTGGAGGCGTTGACGGACCGGGCGGTGTAGGCGTTGGTGTACGCCCAGCTGCCGGTGTTGAAGTACATGTCGGCGTTTCCGGTACCGCCGGTGCTGGTGAGCTTCAGCTGCTTCACGCCGGCCGGGAGGTACAGGTAGAAGTGGGTGTAGTTGCCGGTGGTCGCCGCGAGGTTGCCGCGCCGGCAGTTCTTGTCGAGCTGCCGGACGTCGGCGCCGGAGCACTCGGGCAGGGCCGAGACGGTGACGTTCTGCCGGCTGCTCGCGGTGGCGCCCTTGTCGTCGGTCACCGTGAGCGTGACGGTGTAGGTGCCCGCCTTGGCGTACCACTTGGTCGGGTTGGTGGTGGTCGCCGTGGTGCCGTCGCCGAAGTCCCAGGCGCGGGTGGTGATCTTACCGTCCGGGTCGGTCGAGCGGTCGGTGAAGGTGACGGCCAGCTCGCCGATCGCGGTGCCGAACGCGGCGGTGGGCGGCTGGTTGCCCGGCGGGTTGGTGGTGCCGCAGGAGCCGGCGGCGCAGGCGGTCAGCCAGCGGTCGAAGTCGGCGTCGAACCGGGTGCCGATGGTGCCGGTCAGGTAGCTACGGGCGCCGGCCCAGTCGCCGGAACGGTACTTGGCGAGCACGGCGTCCATGTCGGAGCGGTGCTGCTCCAGCATGTAGCGGACGGCCAGGTAGCCCCAGCGGTAGACCCGCTCGCTGTCGGAGTTGTTGTAGGTGGTGTCGAAGAGGGTGGAGAGCTTGTACGTGTGGAGGCCGGCGGCGGAGATCGCCGCGTCGTACGAGAGCTTGCGGTAGGAGTAGGAGACGTACTCGGCGAAGCCCTCGACCCACCAGACGGTCGGGGTGGTCATGCCGGCGTTGAAGTCGCCGTACATGTCGAACCGGCCGTCGAGGTAGTGGGTGTACTCGTGGTTGAGGTTCCAGATCTGGAATTCCGGGCGGGCCCAGTCGGCCTCGTAGGCGAGGAAGCGCGGCTGGTTGCCGGCCTCGGCGGGCTTGCCCTCCAGGTACATGCCGCCGTTGTTGGTGTCGATGCCGTAGACGCTGGCCGCGAACACCCCGTAGTCGAACCGGGAGTGGAAGACCACGACCTCGATCGTGGTGTTCCTGTCGTCGGCCACCGGGCCGTTGTCCTTCGCCACCGCGTGGAAGTACGCGTCCTGGGCGGTCAGGCTGGAGCAGGCGGTGCCGAGCTGGCCGGAGTCCAGGGCCTGGGCGATGATGCGGATGCTCGGGCTGCAGGTGTAGTTGACCGTCAGGACGGCCGACTTGAGCCGGTTCGCCGAGTCACAGGTGCCGTAGTAGGAGCAGTTGCCCGGGTCGAAGGCCTCGGCCATCTCCGCGGCTGCCGCCCACTGGTAGGCGGTGCGGCCGGACGGCGAGGACTGGTCGGCCAGGCCCTTCTCCAGCGGCCGGACCTTGGCCTTGAGCGGCGCGTACTGCAGGAAGCGGCCGAGCTCGCGGGTCGCGTTGTACACCAGGAAGCTGTAGTCGCCGCCGAGTTGCGCGTTGTTGGCGGTGACGAAGGAGTACATCGTGTCGAGCACGCTCGGGTCCGCCTGGACCGCGGCGGCGAAGCCGGCCGTCTGGTGGCCGCGCCAGAGCACGGTGAAGACGCTGTTGAGCGCGTTGCCCATGCCCGCGGGGTTGTGGGTGGTGGCGTCGTAGGCGCCCAACAGGCGCTTGACGACCGGGAGGTAGCGGACGTTCTCCTGCGCGCTGTCGATCAGGGTGATCGCCTCGCCGAGCGTCGCGGCGTTGGCGGCGGTGACGTCACGCGAGTGGGCGCTGCCGAAGAAGGCGTCCAGCGCGGGCCGGATCGCGTTCTGCAGGGCGGTGCCGTAGGTGCCGACGTCGGACGCGTGGTACCACTGCACGAAGTAGCCGGCGCGCAGGTAGAGCACCAGCTGGGCGGTGGAGGTGGAGTTGTCGCCCGGGTAGGCGGCGGCGGTGTCGCGCAGGGCGTTCGCCACGGTGACCATCTGGGACTCGCGGAAGGCCCCGCTCGCGTCCCCTCCCGTGAGGACGAACAGGTCGTTGATGCAGCCGAGTTCGGCGCTCTTGATCGTCTGGACCAGGGCGCTGCCGGTGCGGCCGGTGAAGTCGGACACGTTGCAGGGCTGCTCGGCGGCCGCGGCCGCGCTCTCGCCGAAGCTCTTGGCGAGAGCGCTGTTCTTGGCGGCCTTCGACCCGCTGTCGGCCGCCCTGTCGGGCGCGGTCGTCGAGAACGGGGCGCGCTCGCGCGCGGGCACCGGCCGGTTCTTGCCGTGGTCGTCGGGCGTCTCACCGATGGCCGGCTGGGGGGCCGGGTCGGTGGGGGCGGCCGAGGCTGCGGGCGAGCCGCCGCCGGGCTGCGGCGAGGCCGGGGCGGGGGCGGCCTGGCTGCGCGGCGCGAACAGCCCGACCGACAGGAGCAGTGCCAGGGCCAGCGTCAACAGCCTGGCGAGACGAGGTATTTGGTGCAGAGGGCGTGCGGCTCTCACGTGGGGGCCTCCGGGCCTGGTCAGCCGCGTTGGGGGCGCGGCCGGTGGGGGGGGTGAGGACCGTTGCGACGGCGCCGTGGGGCGGCCCCGTCGAGCACCGGTGGGGAGTGTGACATGTACAATGGCACACATCACATGACGAGGGGAAGGCCTCGGAACGGACGAAAAGCGAACGGCCGCGTCCGCGTGGAGTTCCGTGCGCGGACGCGGCCTTGGCCCGGCCGGGGCGCGGCCCCGGGAGACGGTGGGCCGGGGTGTACTGGGTCGCCGAGGGCACCCGGACGGGCGCCGGGGTACCTGATTGACGGGGCGCCGGATTGGCGGGGCGCCGGGTTCCGGCGGGTGACCCCGGCGCCCGGCATCCGCCCTAGAGTCCGGCCGGCCCCGCCAGGCGTTCCAGCGGGAACGGCGGGTGGGCCAGGGGCCGGGTGGCCATCCTGAGCAGGAGCAGCGGACTGTCGTCCCCGGCGGTCCGGTTGGCGCTCAACTCGTCGCAGGCCGTGCAGCGGTGGATGATGACCCACTCCCCCGCACCGCGCACCGAGATCGAGATCGGTTCCATCCGGGCCCGGCACTCGGACGCCCGGTCGCCGGGGACGCGGTCGTCGAGGTGCAGGCTGAACAGGCAGTTCGGGCAGTGGTTCCGGTGTGCGGTGCCCGGCGCGCGCAGCGGTACGTCCAGCCGGCAGTTCCGGCAGCGGAACGACTCGGCGGCGCGGCCGGTCGGCTCGCCGGAGCGCCGGCCGGCGCGGCGGTCGGACGGGTCCGGACGGGCGCCGGCACGGGAACGGGCATGGCTGTGGGTTTGGAACTCCGCGTACTCGGCGGAGAGTTCGAGGTGGTCGGTGCGGTGTTCGAGGCGGTCACGGTGTCGTCGGGACACGTCGGGTGGCTCCCTGCGGGATGCGGTCGGAACGGTCGGCCCAGGATGAGGTGAGCGCCGTCCGTCCGCCCCGGAGGCGGAACCGCGGTCGGGTCAGACCGGCCGGGTGGCGGCCGGTCCGGGCGATGCGGGCTCCGTCCGGGACGTACGAAGAGCGCTCGCTGTCGACCTGGGCACAAACCCACCACTTTCATCACGTCACAGGGGACCGTCGCCGGTCGCGACACGCGCGGACACGGCAGGGGCCGCCGGTCGACCGGCGGCCCCTACTGAAGCCCGGCGGCTCAGGCCCTCGCAACCGGTTTTCCGGTGCACGGCCGCGAACCGCGGTGGTGCGGGTCCGTCACTTGCGCACGAGCAGAACGACGCCGGCCGTCACCAGGCCGACCACGACGGCGGCGGCACCGTACAGCAGTCGGTGCGAGCGCACCACGGGCAGGTAGCGGTCCACGGCGTAGCGGCCGGGGCCGGTCAGTGCGAGCGCGGCGGCGACAGCGATCAGCAGCAGCTCGTACTCGCTGCCGCCCTTCGCCGCGAAGAAGTTGCCGCTCCAGGTGACGGCGAGGGCGTTGAGCATGGTGCCGAGGATCGCTGCGGCGGCCAGCGGGGTCAGCAGGCCGACGACGAGAGCGAGTCCGCCGCCGACCTCGGTGAGGCCGGCCACGACGGCCATGGCCTTGGGCGCGGGGTAGCCGCTCACCTCGAAGAACCGACCGGTGCCGTCGAGACCCCCGCCGCCGAACCAGCCGAACAGCTTCTGGACGCCGTGGGCGGCCATGGTCAGGCCGAGCGCCACGCGCAGCAGCAGCAGGCCGACGTCGTAGGCGTGCGGAGAGGTCGCTCCGAACTCGGGGATCGCCCGGGCAGAAGCGGAGGTGGTGGTGGGGGCGGTCGTGCTCGGGCTGCTGCTCGGCATGCGCGTCTCCATCGATGGGGGGTCGGTCGGTCGGTCGAGGAAGCTGGTTGTTCAAATTCGAACCAGCGCTGTTCGACCGTACCTGGAAGTTTGAATTTGAACAACCGACGGGACGGGGAAATTTGGCGGGGGCGGGTCAAGGAGTGGTGTAGACCGGCGCGCAGTGGCGCGCGACGGGGCGGACCCGGAGCAGCCCGGCGGGGCTGACCCGGCTGCCGACCCTGAGCAGCTCGGCGGGGCTGACCCGGCGGGCCCCGCCGAGGGTCCTGCCACCGGGCCACCGGCGCGCGTCCCCGGGCGCGACAGGGCAGGGTGGAGGTATGGCTCATCGCAGGGAACACCGGGCGGCGGCACGGCAGGACACCCCTTACGCCGAGGCGCTGGCCGCGTTCGGCGACCGGCTGCGGCTGGTCACCCCCGGCCAGTGGGACGCGCCCACGCCGTGCGCCGACTGGTCCGTCCGGGACCTGGTCAACCACCTCACGGCCGAGCAGCTCTGGGTGCCCGAGATGCTGATGGGCTCGACGACCTCGGAGGTCGGCGGCCGCTTCGACGGCGACGTGCTCGGAACCGATCCCGTCGCCACGTGGACGGCCGCCGCCGAAGCCTCCCGGGACGCGTTCGCCCTTCCCGGGGCCACGGAGCTCACCGTCCACCTGTCCTTCGGCGACGTCTCCGGTCAGTACTACCTGGATCAGCTCACCGCCGACGCCGTCGTGCACACCTGGGACCTCGCCGAGGGCATCCACCACCGCACCCGGCTGCCCGCCGGCCTGGTGGAGTTCGCGCTCGGCGAGTACACCGGCTACGGCGACCTGTCCGGCAGCGGCCTCTTCGACCCCCCGCTCCCGGTCCCGGACGACGCCGACCCGCAGGCCCGCATGCTCGCCCTCACCGGGCGCCGGGACCACCCCTGACCCGAGGGGTCGCCACGGGAACGCCGCCCTGCGCGTCCGCGTCGGGGCCCCGGCCCGCACCCCTGACCTGCACTTCCGCCGAGGGGCGTCCGGACACCTGCCGCGACGCCTGATACTGGAGATGTCGGACACATCGGACGAGAACGTACTGGACCGGACAAGACCGGACAGGAGGCGGGCGCACCATGAGCCGCAGGCCGGACATCCTGGACGAGTTCACCGCGGAGCACCGAGCGGTGGAGGAACTGCTCGCCCGGATCGAGGCCGCCGGGCCCGGACAGCCGTCCCCGACCCCGGCGACGACCCCGGCGACGACGGGGACCGCGGGTGCCACGGACGAGACGGGGGCGGCCCGGGCGCCGGCGGAGGCGCCCGGATCGGGGCCCGCCGGATCGGCGGCGCCCCCGGGCCTGCCCGACGAGCCGGTCGGTCTCCTCACCGACCTGCTGTTCAGCCACTGCGCCGCGGAGGAGGAGCACCTGTTCCCGGTGGTCCAGCACGACGTGCCGGACGGTGGCGCACTGGTCTTCCAGTGCATCCACGACCACCTCGCGATCGGCCAGTACCTCGCCGACCTGCAGGCCCTTCCCCCCGGCGATCCGACCTCCGGCACCCTGCTGAACGGACTCACCGAGCTGCTCCGCCGACACCTCGCGACGGAGGAGAGGCAGCTCTACCCGGCCGCCCGCAAGGCCCTGCCGCCCGGGGCCCGGGCCGCACTCGCCGAACGGCTGCGGGCCACCCGGGAGGAGGTCGCCCGGAACCTCGGCGGGGCCTCGCCCGACGGCGTCAGCGCTTCGGGCTGATCACCGCGAACCGGCCGCCCTCCGGGTCCTGGAGCCGCGCGACCCGCCCGTAGGGCGAGTCGAAGGCCGGACCGATCGCCGTCCCGCCCAGCGCCTCCGCCCCGAGCAGCGCGGCATCGGTGTCCGGCACCGAGAACGACACCTCCCAGTGCGGGCGCATTCCGGTCGGACCGCCCGCCTGTTCCCTGGCGAGCGCGGCGACGCTGTGCCCCTCCGCCCGCAGCACCACCCGGTCGTGCTCCCAGCGCACCTCGAACCGCTCCGGGTCCCGGCCGTCCCAGCGGAACACCTCGCCGTAGAAGAGCGCGGCCGCGAACGGGTCGGGCGTGCGCAGCTCGATCCAGACCGGGGCGCCCGGCAGGTCCAGCTGCCGGGCCCGGCCCGGCGGGCCCTCCCAGATCCCGAACAGCGCGCCCGCCGGGTCCGCCGCGAACGCCACCCGGCCGGCGTCGAAAGCGAGCGGGCCGACGGCGAGCGTCGCCCCGCGCTCGCGGACCGCGTCGGCGGCGGCATCGGCACTCTCGGTGCCGAAGAAGCTGGTCCACGCGACGGACATGTCCCAGTCGCCGCCCGCCACACCGAGTCCGGCGACCGCCTCCCCGCCGGCCACCGCGTGCACGTACGGGCCGAAACGATCCGGCGCCGGCTCGAACTCCCACCCCAACAGCGGTCCGTAGAACGCCTTGGCCGCGTCGAGATCGCGCGCCACCAGGCTCACCCAGCACGGAACGGCCGCTACACAGCGCACCGCGGCCGTTGCCTCACCGCTGCCCATCGCGTACCTCCTGGTCCCGGCCGCCGGGCCCCTCCCGACTCGCACGGCCGACCGGCCGCCCGGGCGAGTTCAGCCTAGGCCGACGAGGCGACCCCGGCGCGGCACGGCACGCAGGGCGGCGCGGGTGCGGGCCGCCGCGCGCGCCGCCACGGCGGAGTACGGAGGTCGACGGCCGGGCGGGTGGCCGCTGCGGCGGTCGGCGGTTCCGGCGGGCGCGGGGGCGGGGGCGGGGGCGGGTCAGAGCTCGGGCGCCCCCTCGAAGCCGTCGTGGCCCGCTCCCGGTGCGGTCAGGGCGAGCCAGCCGTGGCCACGGACGGGGGTCTCGGCGGTGATGGCGGCAGGGTCGACGGACAGGCCCGCCGCAGCCGCGCTGATCGACGTGACCCGCGAGGCGTTGGGCTCGGCGTCGTCGTCATCGTCGTCGTCATCGTCGTCCGTCTCCCCCTCGGAGCCGGCCGCGCCGGGCAACGACTCCCACGGGAACGGCTCCCCCGTCCACTCCGGATCGTCGGCGCGCCAGTAGCCCCGGACCAGCGCGCCGTGCTCGGCGGCCGCCCAGATGACGGAGTCGGCGAACGGGTCCTGGAAGAAGACCTGGGCCTTGCCGCAGGCGGCGCTCAGGCGTACGACGACGTCGTGCGGCCACCAGGTCGTCTCCCGCAGCGGAGACTCCGCGTAGATCAGACGCCACCCCGCGTACTCGGGCGTGACGAACACCCGGTGCACCGGCTCCGGGGTGTCCTTCTCGTCGTCCGCCTTCTCGTCGTCCTCCTGCGCGGCCAGGCCGTACCGGACGGTGACGGGTATCCGGTCGTGCAGACCGAGGACCGTGAACGCCTCCTCGTACGTCTCGCCGGGGACGGCGAGCCACCAGTGGTCCGGCAACGGGCCCGGCCGCTCGGCGGCGAACGCCCGGCGGGCCGTCTCCGCGAGGCCGGTGGCGTCCGCGCCGGACGCGGCCCGGGCGGCCAGGACGTCGACCAGCGCGGCGAGTGCCTCGGGGGCGGGGACGGCTGCGATCACGGTGCTCATGCCGGCGACGTTAACCCAGGGGTCTGACACTCCGTCGCCCGGGCGGGCGGGCCGGTGACCAGCCGGCCCTCCGCCATCGTGACGACCGCGTCCGCCAGCGCGCCGACGGCGGCCAGGTCGTGGGAGATGAAGAGCAGCGCGAGGCCGGTGCGGTCCCGCCGCTCGGCGAGACGGGCGAGGATCGCCGTCCGGGTGTCGGTGTCCAGCCCCGAGGTGATCTCGTCGCAGACCAGCACAGCCGGGTCGACGACCAGCGCCCTGGCCAGGGCGGCCCGTTGCAACTCGCCGCCGGAGAGTCCGGCGGGCGGTCGGGACGCCTTCGCCGGGTCCAGGCCCAGCGCGGCCAGCAGGGTCCTGGCCTCGTCGGCGGCCTCGGAGGGCGAGCGGCCGCGGAGGCGGACGGCCGCCCGGGCCACCTGGTCGAGAACCGGGCGGTGGTCCGCGAACGTGCTCCTGGCGTCCTGGAACACGTACTGGACGGCCGACAGCCCCCGCCGTCCCCGGCGCCGGACGCTGCGCGGCAACGGCTCGCCGTCGAGCCGGACGGAGCCGTCGTGACGCGGGTGCAGCCCGGCCAGGCAGCGCCCCAGGGTGGTCTTGCCGCTGCCGGAGCGGCCGACCAGGGCGAGGCACTCCCCCGCCCGCAGCGTCAGGCCGACGTCGTGCAGGACCGCCGCGCCCCCGGGGTGCCGGGCGGTGAGTCCGGTGACGGAGAGGCGGACCGGCCCAGGCTCCGGGCGGCCGGACCGCGACGGCGCCGACGGGGCCGGCTCCTCGGCGGCCGGCAGGACGTCCGCGGGCGGACCGGTCCGCACCGTCCGGCCCGCCTCCAGGACCACCACCTCGTCCGCCAGTTCCCGCACGGTGCGCAGGTCGTGACTGAGGAGCAGCAGTCCGGTGCCGCGCGCGACGAGCCGGCCGAACAACGCGGCGACCCGGGCCGCCGTCCCCGGGTCCTGGCCGGTGGTGGGCTCGTCGGCGACGATCACCCGGGCGCCGGTCAGCAGCGCCTGGGCGAGTACCACGCGCTGTTGCTGGCCGCCGGACAGCTGGTGCGGGTACCGGCTCAACACCCCCTCCACGTCGGTCAGTTCAGCGTCCTTCAGGGCACGTCGGACGGCCTCCGGGCCGCCGCCGTGCACCCGGGCGAGGTCGCGCAGCAGCACGCCGACCCGGCGGGCCGGGTTGAGCACCGTGGCGGGGTGCTGCGGCACGTGGCCGACGCGCACGGCGCCGGGGCCCGGGGCGCCGGGCCGCCCGGTGCCCGGCATCCCGCCGGTGACCGTGCCGGTCACCCGCGCGCCGTCCGGGTACACGCCGAGCAGGGCGAGCGCCGTGGTCGTCTTGCCGCTGCCGGACGGGCCGACCAGCGCGGTCACCCGGCCGGGCCGGACCCGCAGGCTGACGCCGTCCACCAGCGTCCGCCCGCCGACCGCGACACCCAGGCGGTCCACCCTCACCAGCTCCGGTTCGGTCACCGTCGGACCTCCTTCCCGCCCGCCCGGTGCAGGGCGGCGTCGAACAGCAGATTGGTGCCGGTGGAGAGCCCGGCCACGAGCAGCGCCGGAACGACGACCGCCCAGGGCTGGAGGAAGAGTCCCGGCCGGTTGCGGTCGACCATCACCGCCCAGTCGGCGGCGTCCGGTTGCACGCCCACGCCGAGGAAGGCCGCCGTGGCGACCAGGTAGAGCGCGCCGACCAGCCGGGTGCCGGCGTCGGCGGCGACCGTACGACGGATCGTCCGGGTGACCTGGTCGAACGCGATCCGCCACCACGACTCGCCGTGCAACCGCAACGCCTCCACGACCGGCCGGGCCGCCGCCTCCACCGCCGCCGCGTGCACCACCCGGGCGACGTCGGGCACCGCCGCCACCCCGACCAGCAGGGCGAGCCCGCCCGGACCGGGTTCCAGCGCGGTGGCGACCAGCAGCACCAGCAGCAGCGAGGGCACGGCGATCAGGACGTCCAGCGGCCGCAGCAGCACCTCCTCCCACCAGGCCCGCCCGGTCAGCGCGGCGGCCAGCGCGAGCGGCAGCGCCAGCGCGTACGCGAGCACCGTCGCCGCGATCGCCACCAGCACCACCGACCGGCCGCCGAGCAGGACTTGGCGCCAGACGTCACGGCCGGTGAAGTCGGTGCCCAGCCAGTGCCCGCCGCCCGCCGTGAACGACACCGCGCGCGGCCCCGGCTCCCCGGCGACCAGCGGTCCGGCCAGGGCGATCAGCAGCGGCACGGCGATCAGCGCCGTACCGAAGGCGTACTTCCTCACTCCGTCGCCTCCCTCGGCGTGGCGGCCCGACCCCGGGGGTCGGCGGTGGGCGAAGGCCCGTCGGGGGCGCGCCCGGCAGGCGAAGGCCCGGGCGGGCGGGGGCCGGTCACACCACCACCTCCGTGCGCGGCGCGAGCCGGCGCGCGACCAGGTCGGCGGCCAGGTTGAGGACGACCGTCACCACGCCGAACAGCACGGCGAGGCCCTGCACCACGGGAACGTCGCGGGCGGCGACGGCGTCCAGCAGGACGGTGCCCAGGCCGGGGATGACGAAGAGGGCCTCGGCCACGATGACGCCGCAGAGCAGCCAGTCGGCCGTACGCGCGAGCTGCTGCGCGGCCGGGGCGAGCGCGTTGGGGAGGGCGTGCGTCCAGCGGACGCGGGCGGGCGGGACGCCGCAGCGCAGCGCGTGGACGGCGTACGGCGCGGCCATCGCCTCGATCAGCCCGGCCCGGACGAGGCGGGCGACGGAGCAGACCGGGCGGGCCAGCAGCACCACGACCGGCAGGACCAGGACGGCCGGCTGCTCCCGGACCCCGCCGACGGCGGTCGGCGGCAGCCAGCCGAGGCGGATCGCGAAGACCGCGGTGAGCAGCACTCCCAGCGCGAACTCCGGTACCGCGTACACCCCGAGGGTCGCGGTACTGATCGCGCGGTCCAACGGGCCGCCCTCCCGGCGGGCGGCGAGCATGCCGAGGCCCACCGCCACGGGCACCAGCAGGACGAGGGTGACCGAGGCCAGCAGGACGGTCGGGGCGAGGCCGTCCGCGAGGTAGTCGGCGACCGGGCGACCGCTGACCAGCGAGCGGCCGAGCTCGCCGTGGACCAGCTCCCCCGCCCAGTCGGCGAACCGCTCCACCGCCGGCCGGTCCAGCCGCAGCGCGGCCCGGATCGCCGCGATCCTCGCCGGGTCGGGGTCGTCCCCGGCGATGGTGACGGCGGCGTCGCCGGGCAGCGCCTCGGTCAGGACGAAGACCAGGACCGGGACGGCCGCGATCTGCCCGGCGCCGAGCAGCAGCCGGCGCCGGGCCCAGCCGCGCAGCGGCGTCGTCATGCCAGCCAGACCTTGTCGAACCTGGCCCAGTCCAGGGTGTTGGCCGGAGCCTCGGCGGAGACGCCGCGCAGACGCTGCGCCGTGCCCACGATCCAGTCGGCGAAGCCCCAGATCAGGAAGCCGCCCTCGTCGTACAGCCGGCGCTGCATCCGCTCGTAGAGGGCGGCGCGCGCGGCCGGGTCGGCCGTGGACTGGGCCTGGGTGTACAGGTCGTCGAAGTCGGGGCGGCGCCAGTGGGTGGCATTGGTGGTGGAGCCGGAGAGCAGCCGCTGGGAGATGTGCGACTCGACGGGCAGCGCGCCGGACCGGTAGGAGGCGAACACGCCGCCGTCCAGGATGTCCTTCCAGTAGGTGTCCTTGCTGCCGACCTTGACCTCCACGGTGACGCCGGCCTTGGCGGCCTGGTCCTTGAGGATCCCGGCCGCCTCCACGAAGCCGGCGGCGACCGGGGAGGTGTCGAGGGTGACCTTCAGGCCCTCGGCGCCCGCCTCGCGCAGCAGCGCGCGGGCCCGGTCGAGGTCCTGGGCGCGCTGCGGGAGACCGGCCGGGTAGTACTGGGCGCCCTTGCCGAACAGGTCGTTGCCGATCTCGCCCGCGCCGGAGAGCGCGCCGTCGACCAGCTCCTGCCGGTCGGCGATGAGGAAGAACGCCTGCCGGACCCGGACGTCGTCGAAGGGCGGCCGGTCGGTCTTCATCACGAAGCCCTGCATGGCGCTGTTGCGCAGCCGGACGATGCCGATCCGTCCGCCGCGCTCGTGCGCGCGGGCGGTGGCGGGGGTCAACTCGTGGGCGTACTCGGCCTGTCCGGCGAGCAGGGCGTTGGCCCGGGCGGACTCCTCGGCGGCGGCGAGGATCTCCAGCTCGTCGAGGTGCGGTGCGCCGTCCCAGTAGCCGTCGAACCGCCGCACCAGCAGCGAGGTTCCGGGCCTGAAGGAGACGAAGGAGAACGGGCCGGAGCCGACCGGGTGCTGGAAGTCCTCGGTGCCCTCGGGGACGATGTAGGCGCCGAACGCGGCCAGGACGTTGGGGAACTCGGCGTAGGGGCGCTTGAGCCGGAACTCGACGGTGCGGGCGTCGATCGCGCGGCTGGCGGCGAGGTCGACCGGTTCGAGGGACGCCCGGGCCCGGAACGCCCGCTTGGGGTCGGCTATTCGGCGGTAGCTGTACAGGACGTCGGCGGCGGTGACCGGCCGGCCGTCGTGGAACACGGCCTCGCGCAGGCGGACGGTCCAGGTGTCGAGTCCGGCGTTGGGCTCCCATTCGGCGGCGAGACGGGGGACGGCGGCGAGGTCGGAGCCGGAGTCCGCGAGCTTCTCGTAGAGCGCCTTGGCCCGGGCCGCGTCGGCGAACAGGTTGACCAGGTGCGGGTCGAGGGTCTCGTTGGCCCCGCCGCCGGCGAAGAGGGCGCGCAGCCGGCCGCCGCGCCGGGGGGTGCCGGACGCGCCGGGGGCGGCGTCTCCGGGGGTGCCGGCCGGGCCCGGGGAACAGGCGGCCAGCCCGAGGGCTCCGGCGGCGCCGGCGGCGCCGGCGGAGGCGACGAGCAGGGTGCGGCGGGCTATCGGGCGCGCCGCGGGGCGGGCGGCGGGGTTCGGGGAGCCGGGGGCGGGCCGGGAGGCGTGCGGACGGTCCATGGGTCAACTTCTCTTTCGTGTGCGGTGGTCCAGCCTGGCGACCAGGTGGAGGCGGTCTTCGTCGGCGGTGTCGGCGGGCAGGTCGCCGTCCGTCCAGGGCGGTTCGGTGCGCGGGCCGGGGCGGTCGTAGAGGGCGAGCACCGTGAAGCCGTGGGCGGCGAGCAGGTGACGCAGTTCCTGCGGGAAGAGGAGCCGCCAGGCGGAGTGCTGCGCCACCGGCGCGGCGCCGTCGTCACTGGTCCAGGTGCGGGTGCGGCGCAGGAGTTGGGCGGCCCGGTCGATCCACAGCGTGGTGTGCGAGGTGTGGGTCACGCCGTCCCGGGTGACGGTGTCGGTCCTCGGGGCGTCCAGGAGTTCGGTGCGGCCGAGGAAGAACGCGCCGTTGCGCATCTCGGCGACCAGCAGGCCGCCGGGGCGCAGGTGGCGGCCGAGCCGCCCGAGCAGGGCGTCGAGGTCCTCGTTGGTGTGGCAGTAGAGCAGCGCGCTGTCCAGGCAGAGCGCCGCGTCGAACCGCCCGGCGGCGAAGGGGAAGGTCCGCATGTCGCCGACGTGGTAGACGGGCCCGGGGTGGTGGGCGCGGGCGTACTCGATCATCGTCGCGGAGCTGTCCAGGCCGGTGACGGTCCGCCCGGCGGCGCGGTGCAGCCATTCGGCGTCCCGGCCGGTGCCGCAGCCGAGGTCGAGCACGTCGGGCCCGGCGCCGTAGCCGCGGAGCACCGACTCGGCCCACCGCGCGGCGGTGAATCCCGGGTCGGGGAAGCGGAGTTCGTAGAGCTCCGGATCGTCGGTGAGGAGGTTGCGGTGACCGGCCGCGGGGGCGGCCGGCTCGGTCGGGAGGGGCCGGGGCGTCATCGGGCCTCGCTGGGGAGAGGGCGGGCGGGGGTGGGAAGGGGGCGGGCGGGCGCCGGGAGCCGTCCGGCGCGGTGCAGCCGGGTGAGTGCGGCGGCGGAGCCGAGACCGAGCGCGGCGCAGAGCAGCCAGGGGGCGGTGGCGGCACTGTCCATGGCCCGGCCGACCGCCGTGTTGCCGAGGGCGGCGGCGAAGCCGGAGACGACGTAGTAGAGGCCGTAGTAGGTGCCGGTGAGGCCGGGGCGCCCGAACGCCGGGATGAGCGCCAGGACGAACGGCTGGGCGGTCATCAGGCCGGTCTGGAGCAGCAGCACGCCGCCGAGGACACCGGGCAGGCCGGGGACGACGAGCGGCAGCAGGAAGCCGGTGGCGGCGACGGCGAGGCCGAGCGGGATCCACCGGGTGGCCGGCCCGTCCCGCTGGAGCCTCGTGGTGATGCGGAGCTGGAGGGTGAGGTTGGCCAGGGTGCTGGTCAGGAAGACCAGGCTGACCGCCCCCTCCCACCCGGTGGCGCGGCGGGCGGCGTCGGGCAGCAGCAGGTAGAGCTGGCTCTCCATCCCGAACAGGCCGACCATGGCCAGCGAGAAGGCCAGGAACCGCCGGTCGGAGGCGACTTCGCGCCAGTCGGCGAGCACGCCGCGCGGCGGCGGCGGGACGGCCCGCTCGGGCAGGGCGAGGGCCTGGGCGACGGTGAGGACGGCGAAGATGCCGGCGGCGGTGAGCGCGGCGGCCCGGAAGTCGACCAGCAGCAGGACGGTGCCGAGCAGCGGACCGGCCAGCGCGCCGGTGGTGGCGAACATGTTGAACAGCGCGAACGCCTCGGCCTTGCGGTCGGCGGCCTCGTTCGCCACGTAGGTGCGCACGGCCGGGTTGAACAGCGCGCCGGCCAGCCCGCTGAGCGCCGACGCGGCGAGCAGGATGCCGAGCGAGTCACCGAGCGCGAAGAGCCCGAAGCCGACGCTGCGCAGCGCGCACCCGGCGATGATGACGCGGCGCGCGCCGAGCCGGTCCGCGGCCGAGCCGCCGAGGATGAACAGGCCCTGCTGGCTGAGGTTGCGCAGTCCGAGCACGGCGCCGACGGCGAGCGCGGAGAGGCCGAGGTCGTGGCCCAGGTGGCCGGCCAGGTACGGGATGAGGAGGTAGAAGCCGGTGTTGACGCCGAGCTGGTTGACCAGGAGGAGCCGTACGGGCACGGGGAAGGACCGTACGGCGCGCAGTATTCTCACCGGCCGGCCACCGGGCGGGTGCCGGCGCGGGGGTGGGCTTCGCCGGCGGGGCCCCGAACAGCTCCTCGGGCGGCCTCCGGCACCGACCCCGCCACCGGCCCCGGGACGGCACCCGGGGCGGCATCCGGGACGGGCAGCACGCCGAGGCCCGCCCGGTCCGGTGTGCGGACGGTGCCGTCGGTTCCGCCGATGCCCTGCCAGGGGTCGTGGGCGAGCAGCAGGTGCCCGTCCAGGTCGATCCAGCGGGCCCGGTCGGCGAGGTGGACGGCGGGCGCGATGCCGAGCGAACTGGCGGCCAGGCAGCCGAACATCAGCTCGGTCCCGCTGCCGCGCAGCTCCTCCTCGATCCGCAGCGCCTGGTGGACGCCGCCGCACTTGGCGAGCTTGAGGTTGACCCCGTGGACCCGCCCGGCGATCCGGCGGACGTCCTCGAAGGTGACGGCGTCCTCGTCGGCGATCACCGGGATCGGCGACCGCGCGGCGACGGCGGCGAGCACGTCCGGGCTGCCGGGGGCGATCGGCTGCTCCACGGCCTCGACACCCGTGGCGGCGAAGGCGGGCAGCAGCTGGAGGGCCTGCTCAGGCGTCCAGGCACCGTTGGGGTCCAGCAGCAACCGGGCGTCCGGGGCGGCCTCGTGGACGGCCTGGACCCGGACGAGGTCGAGGCCCGGATCGGCGGAGCCGGCCTTGACCTTCAGCACGGTGAAACCCGCGTCGGCGAGCCGGGCGGCCTGCACGGCGGCGCGCGCGGGCGGTTCGATGCCGATGGTGCGGGCGGTCGCGACGACCACCGGTTCGGCCCGGCCGAGCAGCCGGTGGACGGGTTCGCCGGCCCGCTTGCCGACCAGGTCGAGCAGGGCCGCCTCGACGGCGGCCAGCACGCCGGCCGCGAGGCAGACGAACGGGACTGCGGCGAAGCGGAGTTCGGCGAGCGCCTGCTCGGGGTCCGGGTACCGCTCCAACGCGGGCCGCAGTCCGTCGAGTTCGCGCCGGATCCGGTCGGTGGGCAGGTGCAGGTAGACGCTGCTGACGGCTTCGCCGTGTCCGGTCAGTCCGCCGTGGCCGAGCGCGAGCTGGACGGCGTCGCGTTCGGTGGTGACCGAGCGGGAGATCCGCAGCGGCTCGGCGAGCCGGAGCCGTACGGTACGGACGTCGAGCCTCATCGGTCCTCCTCGGGTCGGACGGTGTCGCCGCAGGTCGCGGCCCCGACGCCCGCCCGGTCGGGCGGGCCGGCCGGGGTCGGGACCACCAGGCCCGGCGGTGCGGCCGGGGCCGTCGGAGCGGCGGGGACGGCCGCCACCGCGGTGGCGGGTGCCGCACCCCCCGTGCGGCAGCGCGCCCAGCCGCTGACCTCGACGGCAGCCGGGTGCGGGATCTCGATCGGGCGGAGCGCCGCCCGCTCCGCGTCCAGGCCGTGCCGCCGGCAGAAGGCGTCGTCGTAGACCGTGCCGAGGTAGCGGTGCGGGCCGTCGGGGAAGACGGTGGCCACGGCGGCGCCGGGGTGGACCCGGGCCGCCCAGGCCGCGACCAGGGCCACCGCCCCGGTGGACCAGCCGCCGCTGACGAAGGCGCCCCGGGCCAGCCGCCGGCAGGCGTCGACCGCCTCGGCCGGGCCGACCCAGTGGACCTCGTCGAAGGCCTGGTGGGCGACGTTGCGCGGGTGGATGGAGCTGCCCAGGCCGCGCATCAGACGGGGCCGGGCGGGCTGTCCGAAGATGGTCGAGCCCACCGAGTCGACGCCGATGATCCGCAGCCGGGGCCAGCGACGGCGCAGCGCCTCGGCGAGGCCGGCGCTGTGTCCGCCCGTCCCGACACTGCAGACCAGGACGTCGAGGTGGTCGAGGTCGGCGGTGATCTCCTGGGCCATGGCCAGGTAACCGGCGGCGTTGTCCGGGTTGTTGTACTGGTCGGGCCAGTAGGCGCCGGGCAGCCGGTCGAGCACCTCGCGCAGCCGGGCCAGCCGGGCGGCCTGCCAGCCGCCGTGCCGGGCCGGCCGTTCGACGAGCTCCAGGCGGGCGCCGTACGCGCGCAGCAACTGCCGCATGGACGGTTCGAGTTCGGTGTCGCCGACCAGCACGACCGGGTGGCCGAGCGCCTGCCCGGCGAAGGCCAGGCCGACGCCCATGGTGCCCGAGGTGGATTCCACCACCGTGGCGCCGGGGCGGAGTTCGCCGCGGGCGTGGGCGCCGCGGAGCATGGCGACCGCGGAGCGGGCCTTCATGCCGCCCGCGCTGAGGCCCTCCAGTTTGGCCCAGAAGCCCGGGTGCGGGTGCGGCAGCGGGGTGGTGATCCGGGCCAGCGGGGTGTGGCCGAGCAGTGACAGCAGACCGGGGTTGCCCAGTACGGCGCCGGAGTCGAGCAGTGCGGTCACCGGGCCCCGCCCCCGTACAGGTGGAGGTCGGTGGGGCCGCCGTCGAGCCAGAAGAAGGGGTAGGGCTCGGCGCTGACGGCGCTGACCCCGTCGCCGAGCAGCCGGGGCAGCACGGCGCTGCCGGTCTGGGCGAACAGCACCAGGGGCTTGCCGGTGGTGCGGGCGTGGGCGAGCAGCGGGTCGAGGGTGCCGTTGCCGAGGGTCATGCCGGAGGCGAGGATCGCGTCGCAGTCGTCGAGTCGGGCGAGGGCGTCGGCGTGCACGGGCTCGCCCCATTCGGTGACACCGCCCTTGAGGTCACAGGGGAGGTACTCGGCACCGCTCGAACGGAGCTGTTCCAGCAGGGAGTTGACCACGCCGACGACCAGCACGCGGCGGACGTCGGCGAGCGGCAGCAGACGGACCACGGCGGCGGCCCGGGCGCGGGACTTCTCCAGCGAGGATCCGGCCGGCAGGGTGAGCGTCCGGGCGCCGCGGGCGGAGGTGTGCGGGCGGCAGTGGCCCAGGTAGGCGTCGAGTGCGGCGACCCGGACGGCGGCGAGCGGGTGGTCGAGCAGTTCGTCGACGCGGGCGCCGACGCAGTCGTCGAGCGCGCCGGCGGGCAGTTCGCCCGGTTCGACGGCGCAGGAGCCGACGGCGGCGTCGAGCCGGAGGCTGAGCACCTCGTTGCGGTACCCCTGGGCGCGGCCGGCGTGCCGGACGGCCTGCGCGGTGGTGAAGGCGAGCGCGATCCGCAGGCCGGCCGGGTCCGGACCGTACGAGCCGGCGCGGGCCCGGTCGGCGACCAGGTCGAACGCGGACGGGGCGGCGACCGGGGCTCCGGACGCGGCGACGGCGGGCTCCGCAGCCCCGGCGAGGGGGGCGGCGCCCGTCGTGGCGGCGGCGGCCGTCGTGGGGGCGGCCGGAGCGACGGTGGCGGCCGTCGTGCGGGCGGCGACAGGAGCGGCGGCCGGGCTCACGCGGGCACCGCCGCGGGCTCGGCAGGACAGTCCGCCACCGCGTACCGGGGAGTGAGCCCGGTGAGCAGGCGCTCGGCCGTGCCGCGGGCGCCGGGGCCGCCGGTGTCGGCGGTCATGACGTGCCCGAGGTACTCGTTGTTGCTGGTGGCCGGCCGCACCTCGCGGCCGGGACCGGCGAGGCTGAGCTCGACGACCGCGGGGTCCCGGCGGACCTCGGCCTCGCCGTCGAACCCGTCCAGCAGCCCCGCACCCGCCCGCCCCTCCCCCGCGACCGGGAACTCGCCCGGGACCAGGAAGGCGATGGCCGCGCTGGCGACGCCGGTCGGATGGACGGCCAGGTCGGGCCGGCGTCCGAGGGCGACGTCGACGGCCGCTGCGGCGAGGTCCACGCCGGTGACCCGCCGGACCAGCTCGGTGATCCGGTTCCCGGCGGGGCGCGGATTGACCTCGACCACGCGGGGCCCCGCGGGGGTCAGCTTGATCTCGGTGTGCGCCACGACCTGGTCGAGGCCGAGCGCGGACAGCGCGGCGACGGCGGTGTCGGCGGCGGCGGCCGCGTCGGCGGGATCGAGCGCGGCCGGGAACATGTGGCCGGTCTCGACGAACGCGGGCGCGCCGCCGATGCTCTTGTCCGTGATCCCGACGACGTGGGCGACTCCGCCGGAGGAGACCGTCTCGACGCTGACCTCGGGACCGGTGAGCAGTTCCTCGATCAGCACCACCGGGTCCCGCCGCTGGCCGCGCGCGTTGACCGGGAAGGATTCCACGGCCCGGACGGCCGCGAGGAGCCCGGCCTCGTCGGCGACCTCGCGGACGAACATCCCGGCGCACAGGTCGACCGGCTTGACGACCAGCGGGTAGCCGATCGCCCGGGCGGCGGCGCGGGCCTGGTCACGGTCGGAGCAGAGCGCGTACGCGGGCCCGGGGACGCCGGCCCCGGCGAGCGTGCCGCGGGTGAGGTCCTTGCGGCAGGCGGCGGTGACCGCCTCCGGGTCCGGCCCGGGCAGGCCGAGCCGGCGGGCCACCCGGGCGACCTGCGGCAGGTAGTAGTCACAGGAGGAGAGCACCCCGTCGAAGCCGAGCAGCCCGTGCAGCCGTTCGGCGTACGGGAGCAGCACGGCCGGGTCGTTGGTGTCGACGGTGAGGATGTTCTCGGCGGCGAGCAGCGGGTGCGGGCCGTCGGCGGGGGCCGCCCGCAGGTAGTGGTGGAGGTCGCGGGTGAGGAAGGTGAAGCGGTGGCCGCTCTCCCCCAGCGCCCTTGGCAGCAACCTGCTCATGGAGCCGACCCAGCTCTCGATCACCAGCAGATGCGCCACGGCTCTCCCTCTCGACGGACACGCAGACACGGCGGCAGGCCGGTTTCGGCAGGCCGCGAGAGGAACGTAACGGGATTCGTTTTCATTTTCAACACGCCGGCACGCACTTCCGTTGCCGTGTTAGATGAAAGTGGTTTTCATGTACGCTAACAGTCACCCACCCCGGTCCGTCCCGTCGGAGATTCCTGATGAATCGTCAATACCCTTATCTGGTACGGCATGCACTGCCCGCGGATGTCCCGGGTGCGCGCCGGCTGATCCTCGACACGTTCTACCGCGAGTTCGGCTACGGCTACGTGCCCGACTGGCACGCCGACGTGGTCGACCTCCAGGGGCACTACCTCGACCACCCCCGGCACGCGCTGCTGGTCGCCGTGCGCGACGGCGAGGTGGTCGCCACCACCGCACTGCACTCCACCGGCCCGGCCCACCCGCCGCACCCGCGCGAGGTCGCCGAGCGCTACCCTTCGGGCACCACCGCACAGCTGGTCCGGGTGTACGTCCGGGCGGAGCACCGACGGCACGGCCTGGCCCGTGAACTGGTGCGCCGGGCCTGCGAGTTCGCCTCCGAAGAGGGCGGCTACCGGCGGCTCTACCTGCACACCAACACCGCCGTCCCGGGCGCCGAGGCGTTCTGGCGCAGCCTCGCCGAGGAGGTCTACGACGCCCGGCCGACCGGCGAGCACGGCCCCGGCGTGGCCACCGTCCACTTCGAGATCCCGCTCCGCCGGCCCGTGGCACTGGCCCGCGGCGGGGGCGGTCACCCGATCGGGTGAACCTCCGATCGCTCCCGCATCTACGGACCGGCCCTGCACGAGACTGGCGACCGACCCGCGCCGGAAGGGGCCGCCACCGTGTCCGCACACCGCAACCGCGCCGCACCGGGCGTGTTCACCGGCCTGCCCTCCGGCCTGGGCGACTCCGCCGAGCGCACGGTCGCCGCCCTGGCCCGCCGGGCCCACGCCTTCCCGGAGCCCCCGTCGCCACCACCGGTCTTCGCCATGCCGTACCCCGCCCGGCTCAACCCCCGACAGGCCGCCGCCCGCGCCCGGGCTGCGCAGTGGGCGGAGCTGACCGGGCTCACCGGTCCGGCGGGCGTGTGGAGCCGGGAGCGCTTCGACCGGCTGGAGCTCGCGCTGTTCACGGCGCTCACCCAGCCGGACCTACCGGTCGAGGAACTGCTGCTGGTCGGCGACTGGAACGTCTGGGCGTTCGCCGTCGACGACCACTTCGTCACCGTCAAGGCGACCGGCGACGCGGCGGGGGCGCGACGCTTCGTCGCCCGCCTGGCCGCCTGCATGCCGCCGGCCGCCGCGGCCGCGCCGGGCCCGCGGCGCCGGGCCGGATCGCCGGGCCCGCACCACCGGACGGCCGGAGCGCCGGATCCGCAGGACCGCACCGGGCCGGCGGAGCCGCAGCACCCCGTCGAGGTCGCGCTGGCCGACGTCTGGGCCCGCTCCGCGGCCGCGCTCCCGCCGGACCTGCGGCGCCGGCTCCGGGACGCCGCGCTGGACTTCGCCGCCGCCAACCTCTGGGAGCTGGACAACACCCTCGCCGGGCGCGTCCCCGATCCGGTCGAGTACCTCCAGATGCGCCGCCGCACGGCCGGGACGCCACTGTCCACCGTGCTGCCGCTGCACGTCCGGGGACGGGACCTGCCGCCGGAGCTGCTCGCCCACCCGACCGTCACCGCGCTGATCGAGGCGTTCGCCGACAACGTGGACCTGCGCAACGACCTCTACTCCTGCCGCAAGGAGACGGAGCTGGAGGGCGAGCTCAACAACGCCGTCCCGGTCTTCCGGCACTTCCTGCGCTGCTCCCGGCAGACCGCGGTGGACACGGTCACCGACCTGATGAACGCCCGGCTGGACTGCTTCGACCGCATCGCCCGGGAGGACGTCCCGCACCTGGCGGAGGAGTTCGGCCCGGAGGCCGGGCGGACGGTGACCGCTTTCACCGACGGGCTGAAGGACTGGCTGGCCGGCGACCACGCCTGGTACCCGCGGACCGGCCGCTACACGGTCGCCAGCGGCTGACCGGCGGACCGGCGGACCCGCGAACGAGGGAGTCCCCGAGATGTGACACAGGTCACATTCGAAAGTGAAATTTCCGGGGAGGGATTCCCCGTTTGGCTCTTCGTAGGACTAAGCGGGGAGAGATTCCCCGGAATCCGGGAGGAGCACCGAGTGAGCACCGCCGCCGTCGAGCCGACCCGCACCGCGGAGCCGCCGGTCCGCACACCGAAGCTGCGTGCGGACGCGAGCCGGAACCGTGAGCGGATCGTGCTGGCAGCCCGCGACGCCTTCGTCGAGCACGGCGCGGATGCGCCGCTGGACGAAATCGCCAAGCGGGCCGGCGTCGGAAACGCTACGCTCTACCGGAACTTCCCGACCAGGGCCGCGCTGATCCGCGAGGTGGCACTGCTCGTCAAGAACCGCATCGTGGCGAACGCGGAGTCGGCGGCCGCCGAGGGAGCCGGCCCGTTCGACGCCCTCCAGCGGTTCGCGCACCAGACCGTCGACGAGAAGATCGGCGCGCTCTGCCCGATGCTGACCAACCGGGTCGACATGTTCGATCCGGACCTGGTCGAGGCACGGGAGCGCCTGATGAGCGTCGTCGGCGGTCTGCTGGAGCGTGCGAAGGCGGCCGGCGAACTGCGCGCGGACGTCGACCACGGCGATCTGTTCATCGCGATGAGCCAGCTCACCCGCCCCCTGCCGGGCACCTCCTGCGTGGTGCTGGACGAGTTCGTCCACCGGCACCTGCAACTGTTCCTGGACGGCATGCGGGCGCCCGCGCGCTCCGTCCTGCCCGGCCGGGCCGCGACCTTCGAGGACTTCCACACCGACCACTGACCCACCGAGTCACCGACCCGTCACCGCGGGACCACCGCGCGGCCACCTCCGCGCGCCCGTTCGCGCGGTTCGTCCTGATGTACTTCCGACCCGCACCGTTTCCGTCCGCACCGTTCCGCACGCCTCGCACCGTGAAGTGAGTACCGCCATGCCAAAAACCGATTCCCTGCCCGCCGTCCAGCCCGATCCGAGGCGATGGAAGGCCCTGATATTCATCGGGCTCGCGCAGCTGATGGTCGTCCTCGACGCCACCATCGTGAACATCGCGCTGCCCTCCGCCCAGGAGGACCTGGGCATCACCGACGGCAACCGCCAGTGGGTGATCACCGCGTACGCGCTGGCCTTCGGCGGACTCCTGCTCTTCGGCGGCCGGGTGGCGGACCTCTGGGGCCGCAAGCGGACCTTCGTGGTCGGCCTGGCCGGCTTCGCGTTCGCCTCCGCGCTCGGCGGCGCCGCCGCCAACACCGCCATGCTGCTCGGCGCCCGCGCCCTCCAGGGCGTCTTCGGCGCACTGCTCGCGCCCGCCGCGCTCTCGCTGCTGGCCGTGATGTTCACCGAGGCCAAGGAGCGCGCCAAGGCGTTCGGCATCTACGGCGCCATCGCCGGTGGTGGCGGTGCGATCGGCCTGATCCTCGGCGGCCTGCTGACCGAGTACCTGAACTGGCGCTGGACCTTCTTCGTCAACATCCCGTTCGCCGTGGCCGCCGCGATCGGCGCCGTCATGGTGATCCGCGAGCCGGCCGAGGGCCGCAACCGCAACCGCCTCGACGTCCCCGGCGTCATCCTCGTCACCACCGGCCTGGTCGCCCTGGTCTACGGCTTCACCCGGGCCGAGTCGGACGGCTGGTCCTCCGGCATCACGATCGGCCTGTTCGTCGCCGCCGTCCTGCTGCTGGGCGCGTTCGTGGCGGTCGAGGCGCGGGTCAAGGCTCCGCTGCTGCCGCTGCGCGTCATCCTGGACCGCAACCGCGGCGGGGTCTACCTGTCGCTGGGTCTGGCCGTGATCGGCATGTTCGGTCTCTTCCTCTTCCTGACCTACTACCTGCAGATCGTGCTCGACTACAGCCCGGTCCTGACCGGCGTGGCCTTCCTGCCGATGGTGGCCGGCATGATCGCCGGTTCGACCCAGATCGGCGCCCGCCTGATGACCCGCGTCCCGGCGCGGTACCTGATGGCGCCCGGCTTCCTGGTCGCCTCGATCGGCATGCTGATCCTCACCCAGATCGACCTGGACACCTCCTACCCGGCGCTGATCCTGCCCGGTCTGGTCCTGATGGGCCTCGGCATGGGCACCGCGTTCATGCCGGCGATGAGCCTCGCCACGCACGGCGTCGAGCCGCGCGACGCCGGTGTGGCCTCCGCCATGGTCAACACCTCGCAGCAGGTCGGCGGCGCCATCGGCACCGCCCTGCTGAACACCATCGCGGCCAGCGCGACGACCACCTGGCTGGCGGCCCACCTGGGCGGCGCGACCACCCCGGACGCCGCCAAGGCGGTGCAGTTCCAGGGCATGGTGCACGGCTTCTCGACCGCGATCTGGTGGTCCTTCGGGATCCTGGTGCTGGCCGCCGCGATCGCCTTCGTGCTGATCAACGCCGGGCGCCCCGACGGCGCGACGGCCGGCGAGGGTGCGGCGAACACCAACGAGGTGCCGGTGCTCGTGCACTGACCCTCGTGGTGTGACGCGACGGTGCGCTGCGGCCCGTCCGGTGTTCGAAAGGACACCGGGCGGGCCGTTCGCCGTCTCCGGCCGGGGCGGCGGCGGGCGGGTCGGCGGCGGGCGGGGCCGCGAGGGCTGCGGGGCGCGGGGGCGGACGGGAAACCGCCGGAACGCACCCCCCACTAGAAGTGGGGATCACCCCCCGTTTATCCTGGGTCCAGCTTCGAAACGGGGACAGATCCCCGTTTCACTTCGACCGAGGTGCGTGGACATGACCCCGAATGAGAGCCGCCCCGGAGCCGGGCGGGGGCAGCGCGCCGCCGACTGGGCGGACGGCCGGCTGGGGATCTACACCCTGGCCCGGGCCAACCTTCGCAAGATCTTCCCGGACCACTGGTCCTTCATGCTGGGCGAGATCTGCCTCTACAGCTTCGTGATCATCATCCTGACCGGCGTCTGGCTGACGCTGTTCTTCAAGCCGTCGATGGGCGAGGTGATCTACGACGGCGTGTACGTCCCGCTCAAGGGCATCCCGATGTCCGAGGCGTACGCGTCGACGGTCGACATCAGCTTCGAGGTGCGCGGCGGTCTGCTGGTCCGCCAGATCCACCACTGGGCCGCCCTGGTCTTCGTCGCGGCGATGCTCGTGCACATGATGCGCGTCTTCTTCACCGGCGCGTTCCGCAAGCCCCGCGAGATCAACTGGGTCTTCGGCTTCCTGCTGCTGCTCCTGGGCATGTTCGACGGCTTCTTCGGCTACTCGCTGCCGGACGACCTGCTCTCGGGCACCGGCATCCGCTTCATGGAAGGCGCGATCCTCGCCGTCCCGCTGGTCGGCACCTACATCCAGATGTTCCTGTTCGGGGGCGAGTTCCCCGGCCACGACATCGTGCCGCGCTTCTTCACCGTCCACGTGCTGCTGATCCCGGGCATCATGCTGGGCCTGCTCGTCGCCCACCTGATCCTGGTCTTCTACCACAAGCACACCCAGTGGGCGGGCCCCGGCAAGACCGAGAGGAACGTCGTCGGCATGCCGCTGATGCCGGTCTACCTGGCCAAGGCCGGCGGCTTCTTCTTCCTCGTCTTCGGCGTCATCGCCCTGATGGCCGCCGTCGCCACGATCAACCCGATCTGGGCGTACGGCCCGTACCGGCCGGACCAGGTGTCGACCGACGCCCAGCCCGACTGGTACATGGGCTTCGCCGAGGGGCTCATCCGGGTGATGCCGGGCTGGGAGATCGGCGCCTGGGGGCACACCCTCAACCTCGGCGTGCTGATCCCCTTCACCCTCTTCCCGGTGATCCTCGGCGCGATCGCGGTCTACCCCTTCGTGGAGAGCTGGGCGACCGACGACCGGCGCGAGCACCACCTGCTCGACCGGCCGCGCAACGCGCCGGTGCGGACCGCCCTCGGCGCGGCCTGGATCTCCCTGTACCTCGTGATGCTGGCCGGCGGCGGCAACGACCTGTTCGCCACCCATCTGCACCTGTCGCTCAACTCCATCACCTACGCCGTCCGGGTGGGATTCGTCGCCGTCCCGGTGGTCGTGTTCGTGGTCACCAAGCGCTGGTGCCTCGGCCTCCAGCGCCGCGACCGGGAGAAGGTGCTGCACGGCCGCGAGACCGGCGTCGTCAAGCGCCTGCCGCACGGCGAGTTCGTGGAGGTGCACGCCCCGCTCGCGCCCGCCGAACTGCACCGGCTCACCGCCCACGAGCAGCCGCGCCCCCTCGAACTGCCCGCCCCCGTCGACGAGAATGGAGTCGCCCACCCGGCAGGTGTGCTGGAGCGCACCCGTGCGAGGCTGTCCCGTGGGCTGCACGGCGAGGGAAGCAGGATCGCCAAGCCCACCGCCGGCGAGTACCACGAGATCACCGACGGCCGCGGCCACTGAGGCGCCCGCCCCGGAGCCCCGCCGCCGGCCACGAACCGTCCGACTCGGAGAGGGTGGACATCGTGCACGACCGTACCGACCAGCTCGCCGACAGCAGGTACCTCCTGCTCACCACCTTCAGTGACGACGGCCGTCAGGTGCACTCACAGAGCTGGGTGGTCGCCGACGGCACGGCGCTCGGCATCTGGACGCCCGTGCACTCGGGCGACGCCGACCGCGTCCGCCGCCGCCCCAAGGTCCTCGTCGGCCCCTGCGACGCCCACGGCCGCCCGACCGGGCGTCAACTCCCGGCCCGCGCCGCCGTCTGCGACGAGGACGACACCGCCCGCTACCGCACCTCGCTGATCAACAAGTACGGCCTGCCGGCCCTCGTCGCGCTCGCCCGAAGCCGGATGCGGCTCGGGCTGGCGGGGACGGTCGGCATCCGGATCACGCTCAGCGAGCTGGAACAGCGACTGGTCGGCCCGGAGTGGCAGGTGCCGGGCACCTACTGCCCGAACTGAGCGGCCCCGGGGCGCACGGCGTCCCGGGGTGCGGCGTCCCGGGGCCGTGGGCGTACGGCGCCCCGGGGCGCATCCCCCGGGGCGCCGGCCCTCAGGCCGTGTCGTCGTCCGGCGCCCGAGCCAGGTCACCCGGCTCGCAGGCCTCCTGACCGGTGCCGACGTGCACCACCTTCACCGCGCGCCCCGGGCCGCCCGGCACGACCTGCTGCTCCCGGCCGCAGCGCGGACAGATCAGCGGAATGCGCGTCCCGCGGCCCTCCGGTCCACCCGACCCGCCCGACCCGCCCGGCCCCGCGGCACCACCGGGCGCCGTCACGTCAGCGGGTGGGTCGGGATCGGGCTGACCGCCTGGATCTCCCCGTGCGCCTTGGTGAGGAGCTGTGAGGCGAGGTCGTTGAGCGCCCGGGCCGCCGCGATCTCCTCGCCGACCCGCAGCTGCTCCGGGTCCGACGGGTGGCGGCTGGTGTAGCCGTGGGCACGCACCTCGGTGCCGTCGCCGAGTCTCAGCAGGGCGGCGGCGGTCGTACGCGCCCCCTCCTCGCGGAACTCCATCTCGATGTGCCAGCCGACCAGTGTCTGCATGGCGGATCACCTCCGGCGGTCGTTCCGGTCATTCCGGTCGTTCCCCGTTCGGTTACTCCTCCAGGGTGCGCCGACCCCACCGGGAACACCAGGGCAGGGCTCCGGGGAGGCAGGTCGCGGAGACCTCCCCAGGGAACTTGAACGCGTTCAATATGCGGCGTAGAGTCGCCGACGCCATCGTTTGAACACGTTCAAGGTAAGGGGCGGCCATGGGGCGGGGCACCGTCGAACTCGTCGACCTGCTGGTCCTGCTCGGCATGGGGGCGGTGATCCCGATCGGCCTCGCCCTGATCGACGAGCCCGGACTCGCCCGTCTGCGCCGGTACTGGCCACTGGCCGCCGTCCCCGGTGCGCTCTCGCTCTGGCTGCCACGCGGCGGACTCGCCACCGGCAGCGCCGTCCTGTACGCGCTCGGCACGCTCGCCGTCGCCGCCCACGTCCCGGTCCGGCTGGCCCGCACCCGCTCGCTCGCACCGCACGAGATCGCCGTGCTCACCGCCCTCGCCGCCCCCTCGGTGGCCGGCCTCGCCCTGGTCGCCGAACGCTCGGGGCACGAGCTGTTCGGCTTCGACCTCGACATCCTCGCCCTGACCGTTCCGCACTTCCACTACGCCGGATTCACCGCCGCGCTGGTCGCCGGGCTGGTCTGCCGGGCCGTGCCGGACAGCCGGGCCGCCCGCTGGGCCGCACTCAGCGTCCCCGTCGGCACCCTGCTCGTGCTGGCCGGCTACTTCGTCGACGACTGGGCCGAACTGGTCGGCGCCGCGGTCCTCACCACGGGCATGTGGCTGGTCGGCCTGCTCACCTGGCGCGACCTGCGACCCCGCGTCCGCGCCGGTGGTGACCGCGGCGGCGGTGACGGCGGTGACGGCCCCGGTGGCGGCGACGGCCGGCACCGGACCACCGCCGCGCTGCTCGGCGTCTCCGGTGCCGTGCTCGCCGTCACCATGCTGCTCGCCCTCTGGTGGGCGCTCGGCGAGGCCTCCGGACTCCCCCACCCCACCCTCGGCTGGATGGCCGCCACCCACGGCGTCGGCAACGCGCTCGGCTTCGCGCTCTGCTCGCTGCTCGCCTGGCGCCGCCTCGCCCGCCCCCAGGAGAACGCCCGATGACCGGCACCCCGCACCCGGCCGACCTGAACTACCCCGAGGTCGGCGCCAGCACCGCGCTCGACCGGCCCCTGCCCGCCGACTACCACCACCTCCGCCACCGCGCCCCGATCGGGCGCGGCCGCGCCGCCCTGGACGCCGCCGGCACCGCTCTCCTCGGCTGGCGGATGCACCGCGCCGCAGGTGTCCGGATCACCGCCGAGGCCGACCGCGCCGCCCCCGGGGTCGCCGTCCGGTGCGCCGTCGGCCTCGGCCCGTTCCGGGCCGGCGCCCCCTGCCGAGTGGTCTCGACCACCGACGGCCCCGACCGCTACGGCTTCACCTACGGCACCCGGTGCGGGCATCTGGCCGTGGGCGAGGAGACGTTCGTGGTCGAGATGGACCCGGACCGGATCGTCTGGTTCACCGTCAACGCCTTCAGCCGCCCCCGTCGCTGGTACGCCCGCCTCGCCGGCCCGCTCCTTCCCCTCGCCCAGCGGCTCTTCGCCCACTGCTGCGCCCGGGCACTCACCCGGATCGCGGCGGACGCCGACCGGTCGGAACGGACGGCCGGGGGCAGGGGCCGGCGACGTGAACGGCGGGGCTGGGCCCGGTAGTCCCCGGGCGGAGGCGGCGGGCACCGCGCGCCGGACCCCGGCCGGGCCGCGGAGCGGGAAGCCGGCCGCCCCGCCGAGCCCTCCCCCGGGGGCCCCGATCGCCGGCGTGTCGCCCGCGGGCCCTCGGTGGACCACCGGCGGAATAGCCCGGCCACGGCAGCCGTTGTCGCGGGCACATGGCCTTGACCGCCACCACCGGAAGGGCAGGAATCGCGACATGAGCAGCACGGTCGAGCTGACCAAGGAGAACTTCGACGACGTCGTCCCCGGTCAGGGGGGCAAGGACTTCGTCTTCATCGACTTCTGGGCCAGCTGGTGCGGCCCGTGTCGCCAGTTCGCGCCGGTCTTCGAGAAGGCCGCCGAACGCCACCCGGACCTGGTCTTCGCCAAGGTGGACACCGAGGCGCAGCAGGAGCTGGCCGCGGCGTTCGGTATCCAGTCGATCCCGACGCTGGCGATCATCCGTGAGGGCGTCCTCGTCTTCTCGCAGGCGGGCGCCCTGCCGGAGCCGGTCTTCGAGGATCTGATCGGTCAGGCACGGAAGCTGGACATGGACGAGGTGAAGCGGAAGGTGGCGGCCGAACAGAACGGCGGCCCGCAGGACTGACGCCGCCGGGAGGCGAGTGCCCCGGGTGGCTGACGCCCTGAGGCGGTGACGCACGGCGGGTCCCGGTGGTGTCCTTCGACGCCCCGGGGCCCGTCGGCTTGCGTCCGGACGCGTTCAGACGGACACCTCGGTGTCGCTCCACCCGGTGAGACGGGCGGCCAGGGCCCGGACCTCCACGCGCAGTTCGTCCGGCCGGAGGACGGTGAACGGCCAGCCGAGGCCGGCCAGCATGACCGCCATCCCGTCCAACTGCTGTGCCCGGGCCCGCAGCAGGACCCGACCGTCGTCGGTGGCGGTGACCGCACCGGCGGTGGGCGGGATCCGTCGGCGGGCCTCGACGAGCGTGGTGGTGAGCACCACCTCCACCTCGTGCGTCCAGGGCACCGAGGCAAGGGACTCCAGCACCCGCTGGACCGGGTCGACACCCGCCGGGGGTTCGAATCCGGTCTCGCGCAGTTCCGCGGAGCGGATCCGGTCGAGCCGGAAGGTCCGCTGCTCGCCGCTGCGGTGGTCCAGCCCGGTGGTGTACCAGCGGCCCGAGTGGAAGACCAGCCCGTACGGGTCGAACTCGCGCTCGCTGGGCGTGCCTTCGCGGTCCCGGTAGTCGAGCCGGACCCGGCGCCGGCGGCGCGCCGCCTCGGCCAGCGTGAACAGCGCGGCGGCGGCCGGACTGGGGCCGCCGACGGGCGCGCCGGTCAGACCGAGGGTCTGCTCGACCGCCGCCACCCGCTCGCGCAGCTCCGGCGGCAGCACTCGTTGGATCTTGGCGAGCGCCGTCTCACCGGCCTGCTCCCCCACCGAGAGCCCGGACCGCCGCCCTGCCAGCAGCCCGAGCACCACGGAGGCGGCCTCGTCCCCGGTGAGCATCAGGGGCGGCAGCCGGAAGCCGGGCATCAGCCGGTAGCCGCCGTACCGGCCGCGTTCGGCCTGGACCGGGATGCCGAGGTCGACCAGCCGGGTCGCGTAGCGGCGGACGGTGCGGGCGTCGACCTCCAGCCGCTCGGCCAGTTCGGCGCCGGTGAGGCCGGGACGCGCCTGCAGGATCTCCAGCAGGGCGAGCGTGCGGCTGACCGGATGGTCCATCGGTGTCCCCTTCGTCGGGCCGTCGTTCGGCCTTCGTTCGACCTTCGCCCGCGCCTCGGCACGCGCCTTGGTCCGCGCCCTGGTCCGCGCCTCCGTTCCGGCCGCGAACCGACGGTGCGACCCGGCGGTGAGGCCGACGGGTCGGGGGCGATCCGGCGGGGTGGTCGAGCCGTGGGACCGGCCCGGGAAGTCCGGCGGTTAATCCGGTCGCGTTCTGTCCGCATTCGATCCTAGGGTCGGAGACAGCGGCCGGCACCCCAGGGGCTCCTCGGGGCACCAACAGCCGCGCACGGCACGGAAGACAAGCACGGCATGGATGCCCGGAGAGGATTTTCCACCATGAGCACCTTCGTACTCGTTCCCGGATTCTGGCTCGGCGGTTGGGCCTGGGACGCGGTCGCCGAACCGCTGCGCGCGGCCGGTCACACCGTCCACGCGGTGACCCTGCCCGGCCTCGGCGAACGGGCCGGTGAGGGCTCGCCCGGGACCGGCGCGGAGACCCACATCGCGGACCTGACCGACCTGCTGGTCCGTGAGGACCTCCGGGACGTGGTGCTGGTGGCCCACAGCGGCGGCACCATCGCCGTCTCCGGCGCGGCCGACCGGGTGCCCGAGCGCATCCGACGGGTCGTCTTCCTCGACTCCGGCCCGCTCGGCGACGGTGTCGCACTGGCCGACCTCTGGGAGCCGGCCTACCGCGAGACGCTGGAGGCCTCGGTGGTCGACGGGTGGCGGCTGCCGCTGCCGTCGTGGGAGGTGCTGGCCTCCGACGGGGCCAGTATCGACGGGATCGACGAGGCGGGGCTGGCCCGGTTCCGCGAGCTGGCCACCGACCAGCCGGCCGGGACGGTCACGGAGCCGATGCGGCTGACCGGCGGGGCGGAGAAGCTGCCCAAGGGCCTGATCTCGTGCTCCATCCCGTTGGAGCAGGTCCGCGCGATGATCGCCGACGGTCACCCGTACTTCGCCCTGCTCGGCGGCCCGGAGTGGGAGCTGCGCGAGGTGCTGACCGGGCACTGGCCGATGTTCTCTCGGCCGGCCGAGACGGCGGCGGCACTGGTGGAGCTGGCCGAGGTCGAGTAGCGGGCGACCGGGCCGGGACGGGGGGCGGACCGGGGCCGGACGGCAGACTCGTCCGCGTGTTCGGCTGCGAGGGGCGGCCGGGTCGGCGCAGGATGGGCACGGTGCCCCGGCCCGGCACGCCGACCTGCACCGACCTGCACCGACCTGCACCGACCTGCACCGACGACCGAACGGGGGCGACCTTGCCGATGTTCGCGGGACGCACGGGGCGCAGCGGTGCCCGGGTCGGGCCCGGCCACCGGACGAACGGGGGTGCCGGCCCGCCTCAGCGCCGGTCCGCGCCCGCCGGCGCGTTCGGCGCCGCCCGGCACCCCGACGTCCGCGAACGCACGCCCGTCACCCCGGCCCTGCCGGCCGGGGCGACCGTCACGACCACGGAGGACCAGGCATGACCACCGATCCCACCGCTTCCGCCGCCGCCTCGTCGGCCGTTCCCGAGGAGTACGACGTCATCGTCGTCGGGGCCGGCCCGACCGGCGAGAACGTCGCCGACCGGACCGCCGCCGCCGGGCTGCGCACGGTGATCGTGGAGAGCGAACTGGTAGGCGGCGAGTGCTCGTACTGGGCCTGCATGCCCAGCAAGGCGCTGCTGCGCCCGGTGGCCGCGCTGGCCGACGCCCGCGCGGTGGCGGGCGCCCGGGAGGCCGTGGGCAGCGGCGGGCTGGACCCGGCCGCCGTGCTGGCCCGGCGCGACTCGTTCACCTCCCACTGGAAGGACGACGGCCAGGTGAAGTGGGTCCGCGAGACCGGTATCGACCTGGTCCGCGGCCACGGCCGGCTCGCCGGCGAGCGCAGGGTGACCGTCGAGGCGGAGGACGGCAGCGAGCGGCTGCTCGTCGCCCGCCACGCCGTCGCGGTCTGTACCGGCAGCCGGTCCGTCCTGCCGCAGGACGTCCCCGGGCTCGCCGAGGCCCGCCCGTGGACCAACCGGGAGGCGACCGCCTCGCCCACCGTGCCCGGGCGGCTGGCCGTGGTCGGCGGCGGCGTGGTCGGCGTGGAGCTGGCCACCGCCTGGCGCGCGCTCGGTTCGGAGGTCGTGCTGCTGGTACGCGGCTCCGGGCTGCTGCCCCGGATGGAACCGTTCGCGGGCGAGCTGGTCGCGGAGGGCCTGCGGGACGCCGGGGTGGACCTGCGGTTCGGGACCTCGGTCGCCTCGCTGGAGCGGGCGGACGAGCCCGGCGCGGACGTCGTCCTGGTCCTGGCCGACGGCGAGCGGCTGGCCGTCGACGAGGTGCTCTACGCCACCGGCCGGGCCCCGCGCACGGCGGACATCGGGCTGGAGCAGGTGGGTCTGCACCCCGGCGGCTGGCTCGACGTGGACGACAGCTGCACCGTGCTCGGTGTCGACGGCGACTGGCTGTACGCGGCCGGCGACGTCAACCACCGGGCGCTGCTCACCCACCAGGGCAAGTACCAGGCGCGGATCGCCGGCGCGGCGATCGCCGCACGCGCCCAGGGGCGTCCGCTGGACACCGCACGCTGGGGCGCTCACGCCGCGTCGGCCGACAGCGCAGGCGCGCCCCAGGTCGTCTTCACGCACCCCGAGGTCGCGGCCGTCGGCCTCACCCTGGACGCGGCCGAGCGGGCCGGGCTTCGGGTGAAGGCGATCGACCACGACCTCGGGGCGGTCGCCGGTGCCTCGCTGTACGGCGACGACTACCGGGGGCGGGCGCGGGTCGTCTTCGACCTGGACCGGGAGGTGCTGGTGGGCGCCTCCTTCGTCGGCCCCGGGGTCTCCGAGCTCCTGCACTCGGCCACCGTCGCGGTGGTGGGCGAAGTGCCGATCGACCGGCTCTGGCACGCCGTCCCGGCCTACCCGACGATCAGCGAGGTCTGGCTGCGGCTGCTGGAGGGCTGTCGCGGGTGAGCCGGTACCGGTGCCTCTGGCGCGTCGACGAGCCGTCCGAGTGCTTCCAGGACC